>NZ_DFMB01000047.1:0-39462 GCF_002375325.1 Marinobacter sp. UBA3604 | reverse complement strand
ATGCCTGGCGCACAACAAAAAAACCCGGCCGCGTGTGGGCCGGGTTTCTTTCAATCCCTGACGGCCTTTACGACATCAGGTTGTAGACAAACACGATAGCAACCGCCACCGGTGTTACGAAGCGAACCAGGTTGTACCAGAGCGCAAAGCTGCCTCCAGAAAGGGCCAAATTGCTCTGCAACGACTCTTTCGCCACGCACCAGCCGACAAACAGTGCCGTCAGCAGGCCGGACAGCGGCAGCATCACGTTGGCGGTAAAGAAGTCGAGCAGATCGAAGATGGTGTTGCCCTCGAAGCGCTCGAACATGCCCAGGGGCGCGAAACCAGACCACTCGTTCAGGGACAGGATGGACGCAATACCCAGCAGCCAGCAGGCAACCCCCACCACCACCGTGCTTCCCACACGGCCAACGATCAGTTTGTCTTCCAGCCATTCAACCACTGGCTCCAGCAGTGAAATAGCGGAAGTCCAGGCCGCGAACAACAGCAGCACAAAAAACAGGGCACCAAAAACGCTGCCCATCGGCATCTGGCCGAAGGCCAACGGCAGGGTCTGGAAGATCAGGCCGGGGCCCGCACCGGCTTCCAGGCCATTGGCAAAGACCACCGGGAAAATCGCCAGGCCTGCCATCAGCGCCACCACGGTATCCATGATGGACACGGTCACTGCAGTCCGCCCGACCGACACATCGTCTCCCAGATAGGAGCCGTAGGCCATCATGATGGCCATACCCAGGCTCAGGGTGAAAAACGCATGGCCCAATGCCACCAGTACGCCGTCCATGGTCAGGGCGCCAAAATCAGGCGTAAACAGGAAGGCGACAGCAGCACCGAAGTGGCCGGTGGTAGTGGCATAGCCCACCGCAACCAGCAGCAACACGAACAGGGCGGGCATCAGGATGGTGACGGCTCGCTCCAGGCCGGATTTGAGGCCACGGGCCACCACGAAAATCACCAATGCCATAAAGATGGTGTGCCAGATCAACAGTGTAACCGGGCTGGCCAGCAGGCCGCCGAACAGCTCACCGATGGCGTCCGCGCTCTGGCCGGTAAAGTCGCCCATGGCAGCGTGGCCGACGTAGGACGCCGCCCAGCCCCCAATCACCGAATAGAACGACAGGATAATGAACGCTGCCAGCACACCCACAATGGCAGAAATCCGCCATAACGGTGACGCCAGGTTGCGCTCTGCCACCAGGCGGAAACTGGTGATCGGGTTATGTCGGCCACTACGGCCGATATACACTTCCGCCATCATGATGGGAATACCGACGATGGCGATACACAGCAGGTATACGAGTACGAAGGCGCCACCACCATTTTCGCCGGTTACGTAGGGAAACTTCCAGATATTGCCCAGCCCGACGGCCGAACCGGTCGCGGCCAGGATAAAGGCCATACGGGAGGACCATAGCCCGCGATGAGCCGGAGTAGATTTGGAACCAGTCATTGTTTCATCCTGTGCTTTTGGCCGATGAATCGATTAGAAGAGGTATGCCGAAGGCCTGCTTCAGCAGATGGGGCGGGATTTTGCCAGCAGTATTCGCAGGATGCCAGCCAGGGCCGGCACCGGGATGTAAACATCTCCGGGGCCGGACGATAACTAGCCGTTTTTACTCACGAACCGGGAGACCAGATCTTTCAGCCCGCGGGACATCTGGCTCAGGCTGTTACTGCTATCCTTGGCGGAATCCGCCTGCTGGGTACTATGATCGGCCAGTTCGGCAATATTCACTACCTGATGGTTGATCTCCTCGGATACCTGGCTCTGCTCCTCAAAGGCCGCCGACATGCTGATGAAGCTGTCGGAGATATCGTGGATCGAAGACACGATTTCCTGCAAGGACGTTTCTGCCTCCCGCACCTTCTCCAGACCCTTGCCCGCATCTTGCTCCCCTTCACGGGTGGCCTGTACGGCTTGCTCTACCTGGCTACGGAAATCATCGATGACCTGCTGTATACGGACCGTGGAATCCCGGGTGCGGCGGGCCAGAGACCGGACCTCGTCCGCCACCACGGCGAACCCTCGACCCTGCTCGCCAGCACGGGCGGCTTCGATGGCCGCATTCAGTGCCAGCAAGTTGGTTTGTTCAGCGATGTCTGAGATCAGGCTGGCGGCCTCACCAATGCTTTCCGTTGAGGCACCCAGTTTCTGGATGGCCGTACCAATGCCGTTCACCCGGGTCACCAGCTGTTCGATGGCCGTCAAGGCCTCACCGCTGCGCTTGCTGCCGGTGGCCGCCATCCGGTTGGCTTCTTCCGCCACTTTGGCGTTGCCATTCACGGTTTCGGTCACTTCCTGGATCGACACCGTCATTTCGTTTATAGCCGATGCGGTCTGGTCGGTCTCGGCCCGCTGTTTGGCAATCGACTCGGCGCCCTCGCTGATGTAGCGGTGGCTCGCCCTGGCATGCTCGTATAGAAGCTCCGCCTGGTCATCAATACGGGCCAGAGCAGTACGAATCCTCGCTTTCTCGCTCATGATCAGCATCGCCATTTGCGAAAACAGGCCGTTTTCATCGCTGTAGGTCCGTGCAACAACACCATCGCGGAAGGCATCGGGACGCAGATCAAGCAGGCCCTGTAAGCGAGCGGTGATGGAGCGAAGCGTCAACCCTGCAGCCAACACATGAGCGACCACAATCAGGCCGATGGCCATCCCGGTATTACCTATGGCAGTTAACGCCACCAGGCTCAGGGCCAGCGAAAGGGCAAAGGGCCATCCTGATCGCATGGCAGAGACAAGCTGGCCCTGGACACTGACTGCCGACTTGCCGGAGGATAGCTTAGGGTAGAGTTTCTCAGCCCGCGCCACTTGCTCACGGGTTGGCGAGACTCGTACCGACTCGAAGCCAATCATTTTTCCGTTTTCAAGAATCGGGGTCACGTAAGCGCTCACCCAGTAGTGGTCACCGCTCTTGGTGCGGTTCTTGACCACGCCCATCCAGGGTTTTCCGGCCTTGAGGTACTCCCACATGCCCTGAAATACGGCTGAAGGCATATCCGGGTGACGGATCACGTTGTGGGGCTGGCCGACCAACTCCTCTCGAGAGAAACCGCTAATGTCGACGAATTCGTCGTTGCAGTAGGTAATGACGCCTCTTGAATCGGTGGTGGTAATCAGCCGACCGCTTGCGGACATTCTGACTTCACGCTGGGTAACCGGAAGGTTTTTTCTCATTACGGGCTGTCTCCCTGACATGGCCATTCCACATTTGGTTTGGCAATTATGGCAACTCTAAGCGTAGACGCCGTCAGCAAAAAGTGGGAAATATACGATGTCCAGCGGATATCAGAGCGAACCGAGACGCTCCTTTACAGACGACGCGAAATACCGTTACACCGCCAGCCTGGCGCGGGGATGAAAACGCGCATTCAGCCACAGCGACAGGGCGATAACACCACCGCCGATGGCCAGTCGCAACAGGTCGGCATCCCGGTTCCAGATCACCAGATTAACGAGCAGCCCGGCGGGCACCAACACGTTGTTCATGATCGCCAGAGTGCCGGCATCCACATGGCATGCCCCCCGGTTCCACAGGAACAGCCCGATACCGGACGCTGCCAGGCCCAACCAGGCGAGAATGCCCCACTGCAACGAGGTAGTGGGCAGACGACTGGCATCGCCAAAGATCAGGAAGGATGGCAGGGCAATGATCAATGCCCCGAAAAAGAAATAACCAAACGTACGGTAGGCTGGCAGTTCCGTTGGGAAGCGCATCATGGTGTGCTTGTAGCCGACCTGGCCCGCCGCAAAGGTGAAGTTCGCCACCTGCAACAGCAGGAAGCCAGTGATAAAGCCCTGGCTCAGGCCGTCGTAACGGATAATCCCCGCACCCAGCATTGCCACAGCCGCGGCAACCAGAGCAATCGGCGAGAAGCGCCGGTACAGGGCGTCATCGATCAGGGTGACATACAGTGGCGTGAAAATGGTAAACAGCAGAACTTCCGGCACTGTCAGGTAGCTGAACGAGCGATACAGGCACAAGTAGGTCACGCCGAACTGCAGCATACCAGTGACCAGCACGCCCAGTTTCAATCCGCCGGGAACTCCACGCCAGCGGGTCAGCGGCAGAAACACCAGGGCGGCAAGCACCACACGGGTCAATACTGCGAAATCACTGTCCACACGCCCGGCCAGAAATTCGCCAATCAGGCTGAACGAAAACGCCCACAGGACTGTTACGAAAATCAGAAGACCCATATTACCCGCACCTGAAACATTGGAAGGCGGCACTTTACCCGCTACCACACTGGGTTGTACACAGTGCGGCGGAAACACCCTATGACATTCGGGGTGAGGAATGGGGTACCATCCCGCGTTCCTGACACATTCCGATTTACTTCTCCGGCCCAGGCTCACGATTCCATGGACGAAACCCACCAGCCATTACCAGAAGTCCGCCAGCCGCTGGTCCAGCGTACGCTGACCGAGTGGCGCACGCTGGCCGTCCTGGGCGGACCGATCCTGATTGCCCAGGTGGCGCAGATGGCCAACGGGGTCATTGATACCGTGATGGCAGGCCACGCCAGTGCCGAAGACCTGGCGGCCGTGGGCATTGGCAGTAGCCTGTGGATGCCGGTGTTCCTCTTTTTCATGGGACTCCTGGGGGCCTTGCAGCCGATCATTTCCGGTTATAACGGGGCGCGCACCACCGAGAGAATCATGCCCGCGACCTGGCAGGGGCTTTATATCGCAGCCGGCGGCACGGTGATCATGATCCTGCTGCTGACCAACGTGCACCCGGTACTGGATGCCCTGAATCTGGAAACCAACACCGCCCGTATCACCCAGGGCTACCTGGACGCCTTCGCCTGGGGCATTCCTGCGATGTTGATGATCATGGCACTGAGGGGGCTGACGGACGGGCTCGGACATACCCGGGTGATTATGGCTTTCTCGGTGCTGGGAACCCTGATCAACCTGCCCCTGAACTACATCTTCATTTACGGCAAACTCGGCCTCCCGGCCATGGGCGGCATCGGCTGCGGATGGGCTACCTCCATCTCCAACGGCGTTGCGGCCCTGGCGCTACTGATCTACCTGAACCGCAGTGCGGTGTATCGCCGTTTTCACCTGTTGGCAGACTGGGCCAAACCGGACGCAGAGGGCATCCGCTATATCCTGCGCCTGGGCATCCCCATTGGTTTTACCATCTTTGTGGAAGCCAGCATGTTCTCGGTCATAGCCCTGTTCCTGGCACCGCTGGGGCCAGTGATTGTGGCGGGGCATCAGATTGCTCTGAACGTGGTATCGCTGGTGTTCATGCTGCCGCTGAGCATCGGCATGGCTCTGACCCTGCGGGTGAGTTTCCTGGTGGGTGCAAAAGCGCCGGATACTGCCCGGCTCATCGCCCGCAGTTCGCTGATTCTGGCGTCAGCGGTGGCGCTGGTATTTGCCGTGCTGCTGTTTGTGTTCGCAGAGGGTATTGCAGCGCTTTACACCGGTGAGCAGGATGTTCAGTCCGTGACGGTGACGCTGCTGGTGTATGCGGCCTTCTTCCAGATCGCCGATGTGATTCAGGTGACCTGCATCAGCGCCTTGCGGGGATACAAGGACACCAGCATTCCCATGTTCATCATGCTGTTTTCATTCTGGGGCGTTGGACTGCCTCTGGGGTGGGTACTCACGTTTACCGACTGGCTGCTGCCCGCCATGGGAGCCGCTGGTTTTTGGGTGGGGCTTACCTGTGGACTGGCGTCAGCCAGCATCCTGTTGGGACTGCGACTGTTCCTGTACTCGCCAAAACCAGAATAGTCTTGCCGGGGCGGTCACGCAGGGCTGGCGACCATGTCGTCCGCGTAGACAATACGGTCGCGCCCGGTGTCCTTTGCCTCATAAAGTGCTTCATCCGCCCGCGCCAGCCAATCGTCAGGCGTTTCGCCAGCCTGGAGCAGGGCAACGCCAAAGGAGGCGGTGACCTGTCCCCCGGGGTGACGCAGGAACCTGTGCATGATGTGCTGCAGGTTGTGCATGACCGCCCTCAACCCGGTTGAATCCACCCCGGGCATCAGCAATACAAACTCTTCACCGCCGAAGCGGAACAGTTGATCGGACTTGCGGATGTTCTGTTCGATCAACGCCACCATTTCCACCAGCACGTCATCCCCTACGTTGTGCCCATACTCGTCGTTGATCTTCTTGAAGTAGTCGATATCCAGCAACACCAGGGCGTAGGAGATGCCGTTTCTGGAGGCGCTGGCAACGGCCATTGCCAGCTCCTGATCCATGGAGCGGCGGTTTTTGACGCCCGTCAGGGGGTCGATTGTGGCCAGGTGTTCCAAGCGCTCCCGCTGGTTCTCGTTGCGATGGGCAAACACATAGGCGCAGCAGCTGACGACCATAGCCGTGGCGGCGAAGGTCCACATCTGGACAAGAGAACTGAAGGCCACGCCATGCACCATCAAGGCAACAACGGCGGCCAGATTGATAAAAATTGCGTAGCGGGGTTCCGTCAGGAAGAAGCTTGTCACCAGGCACGGATATAACCAGAACAGCCCAGGTTCTCCGACCAACGCTCCCACTGTCACCGCCCCGCCGCAGGCCACCAGGGCCATTGCAAAACCACTGCGGGCGGTATCGCCTGTTATCCAGGCGTAAATCATTCCGGCGGTGATCGCCAGCATAATACCCAGATCGACCACCCCGGCCAGCACGTTGCCCTGGACAAACCGCATCACCGCAAAGGGGGTTATCCCCAGAATGGCACTGATGGCCAACAACGTGATGATAGACAGCCTGAAATCTGTTTTCAGACGATAGAGCATAGTGACAGTACATTCCTACCAAGGTCTTATTAGCAAACTATCATAGCGCAAGATCCGATTACGGAAGCTGAACGCAACGAAATTTAACAAACGCACAAATGAAATACTTTGTTAAATCAAAGGACGCAGATTCCCATATCACCGCAAACGTCCCATTCCCGACCGTTCAACAACTGGAGTTGGTATCGGCTTAAGGGGTAAACTTAAGCATTATTATAATAAGCACCAGGAAGCCATTGAGTGCAGAACCTTCTTCGTATCGCACCCGGCGCATTGACCATTGGAAAGCCTTTGCCCTGGACGGTCTATGACGCCGATGGCAATGTTCTGCTGAGACAGGGCTACGTCATACAGAATGACATTCAGCTGGAGCAGTTGTTCGAGCGTGGCCTGTTCCAGCCCCGGGTGATTGAGCGCCCCGACGAGGATATTCAGGAAGATATCCGTCTTCGCAACCCATTTGCGGATTATCCCGTATTACTGCAAACCCTGGAATCCTCGCTAAACGCCATTACCAACCAGGATGACAGTGCCCGCCAACGGGTACTTGGCCTGTCACGAATGATTGACCAGATGTGCCAGGAATCCCCGGAGGCCAGCCTGGCACTGGTGCACCTGTACTCGATCGAGCCCACCATCCATGAACAGATACTGTTCTATGCCGTTCTCTGTCAGTTTACTGCACGGCGGTTCGGTCTCGATGACAAGCGGATCGCCGTACTGATCAGTGCTGCGCTAATGGCAAACCTGGCTCTGGTGCCGGTGGCCGACAAACTCAATGCTTCCAACCGGGTATTGACCGACGAGCAGCGCGCGGTGATACGCAAACACCCCGAACGCAGCGTTCAGGCACTCAAAGAGGCCGACATCACCAGCCCACTGCTACTCAAAATCATTGCGCAGCACCACGAACAGGCGGACGGTTCGGGCTATCCCAATGGGTTGAGTGGTACCGACATACGGGGTGAGGCGGAAATCCTGGCGCTGGCGGAACGCTATGTGGCAATGATAACGAAGCGGGCTTATCGCGAACGAATGAACATAACCGAGGCCCGCAAACTGATCGCTTCGCTGGCCGACGGCAAACTACGCCCTGCCATTCCGCGGGCTCTGCTGGCCATTCTGACCGATCATCCGCCAGGAACTCTGGTGAGGCTCGCCAACAACGAAGTGGCGGTGATTGTCCGGCGCCCGCACCGTCACCGTGGCCCGTTTGCCAAAGCCATCATTGGTCCCAGGGGCAACCGTTACAGCGGCACCTTTGAGCGGGATTGCAGCCAGCCGGATTTCAATATTATCAACGTTGAACAGCCCGAAGTGATGCCCTCCATGGACTTCGGGCTACTCTGGGGTTTCCACTAACGCTCTACGCGCTCTGTATTATCTCAAGCCCAACGCCTGGGCGTGATGCTCAAGATGGTCATCGATGAACGAGGCGATGAAGAAGTAGCTGTGATCATAACCCCGGTGCATTCTCAGATTGATGTGGTGATGCACCTTCTCACATGCCTCGACCAGCGCCTCGGGATTGAGCTGACTTTCAAGGAAGTCATCCGCTGTACCCTGGTCCACCAGCAGCGGTAAGCGTTCGCTGGCGCCGGGAATCAACAGCGTCGCATCCCACTCTTCCCAGGTTTTCGGGTCGTCCCCCAGATAACCGCTGAAGGCTTTTTGACCCCAGGGGCACTCGCTGGGGTTGGCAATCGGCGCAAAAGCAGACACGGATCTGTACTGCCCGGGATTCTTCAGCGCCGCGATCAGTGCCCCGTGACCACCCATGGAATGACCACTGATACTGCAATCCTCTGTCACCGGCAAGTGGCCTTCCACCAGTTGCGGCAATTCCTTCACCACATAATCGTACATTCGATAGTGAGGGGCCCAGGGTTGGCGTGTGGCGTTCAGATAAAAACCGGCGCCGCTGCCAAAATCGTAACTGTCGTGCTCGCCGGGCAGATCCAGACCACGGGGGCTGGTGTCGGGGCACACAATGGCGATGCCCAACTGCGCCGCTTTTTTCTGGGCGCCGGCCTTCTGCATGAAATTCTGGTCGGTACAGGTCAGCCCCGACAACCAATAGAGAACCGGCACTTTTTGCGGATTGCTGCCCACGGCAACAGGGGGAAGGTATACCGCAAACTCCATAACGCAGTCCAAGGCTGCCGAGTGGTGCTGGTAGCGCCGGTGTTCGCCGTCGAAACAGACGTTGGTGGAGAGCAGTTGCATGGATACCTCTCAGTCGGAAAATTCACGGTCTTCTGACTACGCGTATTTCGGTACTTCTATGCCATAACCGGCCTTTGCAAACTCTGCCAGGATGGCAGTGCGGGTCACAATACCGATCAAACGATCATGGTCAACCACCGGGTAGACCTTGGGCTTGCCTGCGCCCAGGTTCTGGGCCAGATCCACAACAGACATTTCCGGGGATATGGTGACCGGATTGCGAAACATAACGTCGTCCACGATCGGGTCGCCTTCGTGGTGGTAGTTGCTCACCAGCAGGGCGTGGATACAGTCCTGCTCGGAAACAAACCCGATCACCTTGCGGTGGTCATCCACGACCGGCAGCCCCGTGACGTGGTTGTGAAGCAGTGTTTTGACCACTTTGGTTAAGGGCGTTCCACGACGAATGGGCTCGATGTGGTTCCACATGACATCGGATACTTTTAGCGATTGCATTGGCAGACTCCCTGACCAGTCATATTCTGGATTCGTCCCTCTTTAAACATAGGCAATGGGGACGAAAACTGGAAGTATAAACCCGCAAACGGCCATCTCTTTCTGCGGGCACCGGCCGTCAGCCGTTGCCCTGCCTCGGCTGTTGCGCCATGGTTTCAAAGCCGATCTGGGCAAACCGCGACAACAGAGGTTCCGGAAGATCGTGCCCCATGCCGTCAATCATCTCAACGCGGGCATGAGGCATCAGGTATCCCAACTGCTCCGCAGCCACCGGCCGCACCAGCGGGTCGGCCTTGCCATGAATCACGGATACCGGCACCCGTATGCGCCGTGTGGCTGATGACAGGCTGCCAGTGGCAAGGATGGCACGGGTCTGGCGGAGAATGCCGGCGGGATGATAGCTGCGCCGGAACTCCCGTACGATCCGGTCCCTCACTTCCTGTTCGCGAGGTGGGTAGCCCGGACTCTGAATCGCCTTCCAGAAGTCCAGGGAGCGTGCGACAACTGCGGCTTCATCATGCCCCTTCGCGCCAATACCTGCCAGGCGCCAGATCAGCTTTGATTTTGGCATCGGCAGGCGCGGGCTGTTGGTGGAGGTCATGATAAGGGTTGCCGAGCGCACGCGTTCGGGGCGATTCGCAGCCACCAACTGGCTGATCATGCCGCCCATGGAAACACCCACCAGGTGAGCGCAGGTCAGGCTGAGGGCGTCCATCACCTTACAGACATCGTCCGCCATGTCATGCAGGGTATAGGGCGCGGCGATCGGCAGGCCCATCCGGTGCCTTGCCATGACCGCAACCGGATGACCCTCCAGGCGATCCTTCAGGTGCGATGACAGCCCGATGTCGCGATTATCAAACCGGATTACCCGGAAGCCTTCACGAACATACTGGTCCAGCAACGCCTCCGGCCAGAGCGTCATCTGCGCCCCCAATCCCATCACGAAGATCACTGGCTCCCCGGCGGGATCTCCCCGGGTTTCCACGCAGAACGACAGCTCGCCTGCCTGGACGTGAACGGTCTCGGGCATGGCGTTGACCGACGTATCGGCAGAACTCCAATCAGAGCGGCTTAGGGTTTCCGGCATCGAGGGACTCCTGAGATAACCAGTCCACAGCTTAACCCGAGAGCCTCCGAATCCAATAGCTTTGCAGACCCACGGCGTGTCAGAACGGCTAATTCTTTGCAGCGAATATTTACAGACAAAAATAAGTATATAAACTCAATGAGTTATAAGCTCCCGCCAAACTCGGATCTGTATTGTTCAGATCCATATTGCTGTTGTCGCGGAAGCTCCTCATTACCAAGGCACAAACACAGGGAGATTCCCATGGAAGCCTTTGAGTCTTTTATTAGCAGCATTAACGCACTGGTCTGGGGCCCGCCCATGCTGGTGATGATTCTTGGTGTCGGCCTGTTTCTGAGCATTGGCCTGAAGCTGATGCCGGTATTGAAACTGCGAGCCGGTTTCCAACTGATGTGGAAGGGCCGTACCGGGGCTGAATCAGAGGGTGAAATCCCCCCGTTTCAGGCCCTGATGACTGCACTGTCGGCCACCGTCGGTACCGGTAATATCGCTGGCGTTGCCACCGCGGTTTTCCTGGGCGGGCCAGGAGCCCTGTTCTGGATGTGGCTGACCGCCCTGGTCGGGATGGCGACCAAATATTCCGAAGCGGTACTGGCGGTACGGTTCCGGGAAGTGGACGAACGCGGCGCCTACACGGGTGGCCCGATGTACTACATTCGCAACGGCCTGGGCAAAAAGTGGGCCTGGCTGGGTGTGCTGTTTGCCATCTTCGCGGCGGTGGCCGCGTTTGGCATTGGTAACACGGTGCAGGCCAACTCGGTGGCGGATGTTCTGGAAACCAACTTCAACCTGCCACACTGGGTGACCGGCCTTGTGCTGATGGCTCTGGTGGGCCTTGTACTGATTGGTGGTATCAAACGTATCGGACAGGTCGCAAGCGCGTTGGTGCCGTTTATGGCCATCGCCTATGTCCTGGTCGGCCTGATGGTATTGGCCATTAACGCCAACCAGATTCCGAATGCCATCGCCATGGTGTTTACTCACGCGTTCAGCCCGGTTGCAGCCGAGGGTGGCTTTGCCGGCGCCGCTGTCTGGGCCGCCGTCCGCTTTGGTGTGGCCCGCGGCATTTTCTCCAATGAGGCCGGCCTCGGTTCCGCCCCTATTGCCCACGCGGCAGCCCAGACCAAGAGCCCCATCAATCAGGGCATGGTCGCCATGCTGGGCACGTTTATCGACACCATTATCGTGTGCAGCATCACCGGCCTCGTCATCATCAGCTCTGGCGCCTGGACCTCAGGTGAGACCGGTGCTGCGCTGACCTCGCTGGCCTTTGAAACCGGACTGCCAGGATTTGGCAACTACGTTGTCGCCATCTCCCTTGCGACGTTTGCGTTTACCACCATTATTGGTTGGTCATTCTACGGCGAGCGCTGCATTGAGTTCCTGTTCGGCGTCAAAGCCATCGTGCCGTACCGCGTGGTCTGGATACTGGCGATCCCCGTCGGTGCCACCATCAACCTTGGCCTGATCTGGCTGATCGCCGACACGCTCAACGCCATGATGGCGCTGCCAAACCTCGTGGCCTTGCTGTTGCTGAGCCCCGTGGTGTTCAAGCTCACCCGTGAGCATTTCGAGAAAGAACGGTCAGTCGGCGTTAGCTGATACTGAAGTGGAGTCGGATGAGGCAAATCAACGCCCTTGGTTTTCTCCCATCCGCCTCCACTGTTTATCGTATAGACTGAATCTTATGCCGGCGCTTCGTCTGGCCGGGCTTTCGTATCATCAAAGGAGGAAACGCGATGAGTTTACGTCTGGGAGATACCGCACCGGATTTTGAGCAGGATTCCAGTGAAGGCAGGATCGATTTTCATGACTGGCTGGGCAACAGCTGGGGCATACTGTTCTCACACCCTGCTGATTTTACGCCGGTGTGCACCACGGAGCTGGGCCTGACGGCCAAGCTGAAAGACGAATTCGCCAAACGTGACGTCAAGGCGATCGCACTGAGCGTGGACCCGGTCGATTCCCACAAGGAGTGGATCAAGGACATCAACGAAACCCAGGGTTGTGCCGTCAATTTTCCGATCATTGCCGACCATGATCGCAAGGTGTCCAACCTTTACGACATGATCCACCCCAGCGCCAGTGAGACGCTGACCGTGCGGTCTCTGTTCGTAATCGATCCGAACAAGAAAATCCGCCTGATGATTACCTATCCGGCCAGCACCGGTCGCAACTTCAACGAAGTGCTGCGGGTAGTCGACTCGTTGCAGATGACGGACATCCATAAAGTGGCGACACCTGGCAACTGGGAACCCGGCGGCGACGTGGTGATCGTGCCGTCCCTGCAGGATGAGGATGAAATAAAAGAACGTTTCCCGCAAGGCTATCGGGCGGTGAAGTCCTACCTGCGGATGACGCCGGACCCCGGGTCGAACTGGAGTGGCGATTAAGCGCTGAACGCGCAATCCGCTGAAACGAAAAAGCCGGGCTGATGCCCGGCTTTTCTATGCCAAAACGTCCCTGGTCTCAGAATGCCGGAACCACGGCTCCCTCGTACTGCTTCTTGATAAACGCCTTGACGTCATCCGTTGTCAGCACCTTCGCCAGCTTCTGGATTGCCTCGTCGTTGGCGCGGCTTTCATGAGCAACCAGAATGTTCACGTACGGCGATTCAGCCCCCTCAATAACCAGCGCATCTTCCGTCGGATTAAGGCCGGCTTCCAACGCGTAGTTGGTGTTGATGAGCGCCAGATCCACCTGGTTCAGGATACGCGGCAGGGTAGCAGCCTCCAGTTCCTTGAATTCCAGGTCTTTCGGGTTATCAGCGATATCACGCGGCGTAGCGGTGATCTTGCTGCCGTCCTTCAGGGTGATCAGACCGGCTTTCTGCAGCAGAAGCAATGCACGGCCACCGTTGGTGGGATCGTTGGGGATCGCCACTGTGGCCCCGTCTTCAAGCGCTTCCAGAGAGTCGATCCGGCTTGAGTAGGCACCGAAAGGCTCAACGTGAACACCCACTACGCTGACCAGGTTGGTACCACGGCCATCATTGAACTCGTCCAGGTACGGCTGATGCTGGAAGAAGTTCGCGTCCATCCGCTTCTGGTCCACCTGCACATTGGGCTGAACGTAATCAGTGAATACTTTAACGTCCAGTTCCACGCCCTGCTCCGCCAGCTTGGGCTTAACATATTCCAGGATCTCGGCGTGAGGTACCGGCGTTGCCGCCACGGAAAGCTTTTCCGCAATCGCGGCGGAAGAGAATGTTGCAACGGCAGCCACTGCCACCAGGGTCTTTTTGAAGTTCATAAGCACGTTCTCCTGCGGGTATTGTCAATGAATTCATCTAGCCTTTGGAGTACGGCAGACGGTGGGAGGCAACTGCCGAAAAACGCCCGTGAATACGTCCCTGTAGGGCTCGGTCGCGCCATCCTTGGCGCTCCACGTTTTCGGAAGTTGCCTCCCACCATCCACCTATAATCGGGCTGTTGTTATTTGCGGCTGAAATATAGAACCAAACGATCTCCAGCCATTTGTAACAACTGTACGAAAATAACCAGTAGGGCTACGGTAATGACCATTACATCGGTCTGGAATCGTTGATAACCGAAGCGGATGGCCAGATCGCCCAAGCCGCCACCTCCGACAACGCCGGACATCGCTGCATAAGAAACCAGCGTAATCGCGGTTACGGTAATACCGGCAATGATCCCGGGCAACGCCTCCGGCAGAAGGGCTCCGAATACGATCTGCTTTACTGTCGCGCCCATGGCCTGGGTAGCTTCGATGATTCCCCTGTCCACTTCGCGCAAGGACGTTTCGACCAAACGTGCAAAAAACGGGGCACCCCCAGCCACCAACGGCGGAATCGCACCGGCAACGCCCAATGACGTGCCGATCAGCATGACAGTGAACGGGATCATTACAATCAGCAGGATGATAAACGGTACGGAACGCAGCACGTTCACCACAAAGGACAGCACCGCATAAGCGATGGGCTGTTCCAGCAGTTGGCGCTTGCCAAACAGGAACAGCAGAACGCCTACCGGCAGGCCGATCAGCACGCTGAACAGCAGCGACATGCCCACCATCACCAGGGTGTCCCAACTGGCCCAGCCGATCTCGGTCCAGTCCACGTTGCTCAACAGGTCTCCCATCAAGGCTTCCATCAGCGCAGCACCTCCACGTGAACGTCCGCCGCCTCAAAGGCTTGCATGGCGGTATCGAGATTGCCGCCCACCAGCGAGAGGGTCAGCTGGCCGTAGGGCGTGTCCTTGATGTGGTCAATCCGGCCGGAGAGGATACTGAAATCCACGCCGGATTCCCGCGCCACGCTGCCCAGCAGTGGCGTGTAGGTGGATTCGCCACGGAAGGTGAGACGCAGGATGCGGCCTTTGGCGTGCTGCAGGTCCTGCTGCATTTCCTCATGGTCGATGCTTTCGCTCTCGAAGACGAAGTCCCGGGTGGTGGGGTGCTTCGGGTG
Source organism: Marinobacter sp. UBA3604 (assembly GCF_002375325.1). NCBI lineage: Bacteria > Pseudomonadati > Pseudomonadota > Gammaproteobacteria > Pseudomonadales > Marinobacteraceae > Marinobacter > Marinobacter sp. UBA3604. Next base: position 24,496 of record NZ_DFMB01000047.1, on the reverse strand, counting down.
CAGGAAGACATCACTGACCGCGCCCATTTCGACGACTTCGCCGGCATCCATCACCGCTACCCGGTCACAGACACGGCGTACCACGTCCATCTCATGGGTGATCAGTACGATGGTCAGGCCGAGTTCGCGGTTGATGTCCGCCAGCAACTTCAGGACCGATTGGGTGGTTTGCGGGTCGAGGGCGCTGGTGGCTTCGTCGCAAAGCAGGATCGTCGGGCGGCAGGCCAGGGCGCGGGCGATGCCAACACGCTGCTTCTGTCCACCCGAGAGCTGCGATGGGTACTTATTGGCCTGATCCACCAGGCTGACCCGTTTCAGCAACTCGTCCACCCGGTCACGAATCTCGGTGCGGGAATAAATGCCCGCGAGTTTCATGGGGAAGGCAATGTTGTCCGCCACCGTTTTCGAGGACAGCAGATTAAAGTGCTGGAATATCATGCCCACCTTGCGACGGAAGGCCCGTAGCTCGCTGGCGTTGTAGCCGGTGATATTTTCATCATCAATCAGGATGCGACCACCGGTGGGTGGCTCCAGAAGATTGATCAGGCGCACGAGGGTGGACTTGCCCGCGCCGGAGTGGCCGACGATGCCAAACACCTCGCCGGTGTCGATGGTCATACTGGTGGGGTGTAGCGCGGGGATCGCCCGCCCACCTACCTGGTAGGACTTCTGTACCTGGTCAAATACAATCACAACGTTGCCTTGTGAACGCTTTGTCAGCGCCTTGTGGGTGCAGAGGTAAAACGCGCGATTATAAACCAAACCGATGGCAAACCCGAATCCGCCACCTTGGTAAATCCCCTTACACCATTTGCCACCTGACACGAAGACCACGACTGAACTAGACTGATTCATTACAAGAACATGACTAACAATCCCGAGGCGCGCGCAATTTTGACCACAAAAACCGAGACTCCGCCCTCAAGGATGAACTCGACCCAGGCATGGGTGACCTACCTCAGCAAAGTGGAACTGCCGGTACTGGCAAACACTCTTCGCAGAATTGGTGAACTGACTGACAGCAGTAACAGCACGGTTAACGAGCTTGCAAACGTTATTCTCAACGACGCCCAGCTCACTTCCCAGGTGCTTCGGCTGTCCAATACGGTGTTCTACAACCAGACTCGCACCCAGGTAAGCACCGTAAGCCGCGCCATCACCCTGATCGGCTTCGACGCCGTGAAGTCCATGGCCATCTCGTCCCTGATCGTGGACTCCCTGCTCAAACGCAACGACCGCCCACACCTGCTTCGCTGCCTGGCCCGCGCCATCCACGCCGCCGTCCAGGCCCGCTGCCTGCTGCCAAAGCGCAACGAGCACGCCCTGGAGGAAGTGTTCATCGGGGCCCTGCTGATGAACATTGGCGAGTTGGCTTTTTGGTCCTGCGAGACCGAGCAGGCCAGTGAACTGGAATCCCGGCTGCGCGAGGGGGAGCCGACACTGGAAGCCCAGAAAGCCGCGCTCCACACCACCTTTACCGAAATTACCCGTGGCCTGGTGGACGCCTGGTCACTCGGCCCCTTTATTCGCGAGGTGGTTGCGCCCGGGCAGGCCAATTCGAAGGCCGCCAGCCTGGTGCGCCACTCCGTTGAGATGGCAAGACTGTCCGAGAATGGCTGGCGCGGCGACGACATGGAAAAGGTCATGGAAGCCCTGGGGCAGGACATCGGAGAGAACCCTGCAGCCGTTCGGGACCAGCTCAAGGTGAATGCCGGAGAAGCCGCGCGGGTCGCGGTGTCGCTGGGCATTCCCCAGGTGACCGCGCTGATGCCTGGCAGCCAGGGCAGCTCCGGCGAGGAGGCGGTGCGCGCACCAGAGGTGGACCCCAACCTGCAGTTACAGATTCTCCGCGATCTTACCCACAGCCTTACCGACAAACCGGACATCAACGAAGTCTGTCAGTTGGTCATCGAAGGCATTCACCGGGCAATCGGCATGCAGAGGGTTGTGCTGCTGATGAGCGACCGCAGCGGGCTTGAACTGGTGCCGCGCAAGTTGGGTGGCAGGGGCACCGAAGCCTGGAAGGACAACTTCACCATCCGCAAGGATGGCACCGGTCCTCTCGGGGCGCTCTTACCCCACGCTGATTGCAGTGTCTATCTGCCAAAAACGAAAACCGAAGGCGTTGCCTACGATCGCTGGCTAGGGAAAGTGCCGGCGCTGATCGGCCCCCTGAAAGCCAAGGGGCGACTGGTCGGCCTGTTTTACGCGGACAACGCGGCGGCAGACTATGTGCCCTCTGATGATCAGTTAACGGCGTTCGGACACTTTGTCCAGAACGCCCAGCTGTGCATCACGTTGCTATCGAACCATTAGTCTGCCGAGCCATTAATCCGCACTCAACAATCAGAGCTCATACAGTTTCGCAACGTGCAGTATCGGCCCGGTCGGCTGGCCGGTGGGGGAACCTCCCACCGGCTCCAGGCTGATCGCCAGTGTTCGGCTGTTGCTGAGAAGCGCCCGAGCCTCATCGTCCAGGGTTACCTGATAGGTTCCGCCTACCGGAATAACCCCGAGAGAGAGAGGCTGACCATCCGCCGGCACGATCCACAATTCATAATCCTTGCCCTGCTGGGCCGCCGTCGCGGCAACGGGGCGTAGTTTCAATTGCCTGTCGAGCGATGACTCACTGACCAGCCATAGGGGATCACTCACGTCCGCCTGTACGATGGCCCCCGAAAGACGATCATCCATCTCGGGCTCTGGCTGTTGCACCAGGAAAACGGCCAGAACCAACGCCGCAGCCGTTGCCAGCATGCTCCAGCCCGGCCAGAACCAGCGGCCAGGCGCATCATTGGCCGCGACGGCCGATACGGGTTTATCCTCCCGAGGCCAAAGCCGGCGTTCGATGCCAGCCCAGACCGACGCCGGAGGCTGTTCTTCCTCAATGCGTGCCCCCAAGTGCCCCAGCTTCTCTTCCCAGAACCAGACTTCCTGGCGGACTCGAACCGACTCCATCATCCAGCGCTCGAAACGTCGGCGGGCTGCCCCATGAAGGGAGCCAAGCACGTATTCCGCTGCCAATGCTTCTATTCTTTCCGGTGTCTTTTTCATCGTTCCAGACACCTCTTCAGAGCCATTAATCCGCGCCGAATCCAGCTTTTTACAGTTCCAATGGGAGAACTCAGGGCCTCGGAGAGCTCATCATGGGTAAACCCCCGATAATAAGACAACAGGATACTGTCCCGCTGCGTCTCTGAGAGTTCATCCAGGCACCCGCGAAGCTCGGCGCTACCCGCGACGCGAAGTGATTCGTCCAGCGGGCCGTCACGTTCATCGGCAACACGCTCAAGATGGGCATCGCCGGACGTCGGCCGCGATTTCCTGTTCCTCATAAGATCGAGTGTCCGATAGCGGGCAATCGTCAGCATCCAGCTCAGGGGCGCCCCCCGTTCATTATGATACTCACTGGCGTTGTGCCATATCTGCACAAATGCGTCCTGCACTGCTTCCTCAGCCAGGTCCCGCTGGTTTGCCAGTTTCAGGCATAACCCGAACATCCTGCCGGAGATTCGCTGGTACAGGCGCTGGAACGCCTGTCGATCTTCATGAGCTATGGCCATCAGCAAGCCCATAAGCTCGTCCTGTTCGCTATCAATGTCAGACATGTCCGCTATCCATTCGCCCGTTTGCGGTATTGATACCGTTTCTACGCACATCAGCGCTTGAAAGTTGCACTGTGACAGTAGTTGTAAAATTTTTTTGTGACAACTGCATCTTTCTCCGTACTGGCTACGTAACGTCTTTTGCAACACCAACAATACAAGAGGAAAACGGAATGAATACTTTATTGAAACGCTCCGGCCTCGCCATTGCGGTTGCCGGACTCTGTATCAGTGCCGGCGCAGCAAACGCCTCAAGCCACCGCGAAGCTCCCTTTATTACCGAAACACCAAAAGTAGACGGTACCGACTTCTACATGTTCCGCAGTTATGAGACGGGACGCGAAGGCTTCGTCACCCTCATCGCCAACTACCTGCCACTACAGGATGCCTACGGCGGGCCAAACTATTTCGACCTGGACGACGACGCCATTTACGAAATCCACATCGACAACTCCGGTAACGCCCAGGAAGACCTGACGTTCCGCTTCCAGTTCTCGGACGTGCTGAACGACATTCAGCTTGACGTTGGCGATGCCGGAGCTCAGGAGCAGGTGTCTGTGCCGCTGAAAAACATTGGCGACGCCACGGATCCAGCCAACGTCCAGTTCAGCCAGGAGTATACCGTCTCCGTCGTCCGCGGAGATCGCCGCACTGGCACGGTTGAGACGGCCACCAACGTCGATACCGGCACCGGCACATTTGACAAGCCGTTGGACAATATCGGCGAAAAGTCCTTTGCGGATTACGCCACCTACGCCAATAACCACGTGTTCGAAATGGCAATTCCGGGGTGTGGCACCAACGGCAGGGTGTTCGTTGGCCAGCGCAAAGAGGCCTTTGCGGTGAATCTGGGTGAGATCTTCGACCTGGTGAACACCAATCCTCTCGGCCCGCGCAACGCCGAAACCAATGATCTGGCAGACAAGAACGTCACCTCGCTTGCTTTGGAAGTGCCCACAAGCTGCCTGACTGGCACCGCGGCTAACGCCGATGGCCAGCCCATCATTGGTGGCTGGACTACCGCCAGTGTACGTCAGGCACGGGTGATCAACCCGGCCCCGGCGACAAATGGCAAAGGCGCGACCGTAGAAGGAGGCGCGTATACCCAGGTATCCCGTCTGGGCATGCCGCTGGTCAATGAAGTTGTTATTGGTCTGAAAGACAAGGACCGCTTTAACGCCAGTGAACCGAAGGATGACGCTCAGTTTGCAACCTATGTGACCCATCCGACACTGCCGGAGCTGTTGGAGATCCTGTTCAGTGGCGCTGGTGCGGAAGCACCCAACAACTTTCCACGGACCGACCTGGTCTCTGCCTTCCTGACCGGCGTTCCGGCAAACATGCCGGTAGGCGTGCAGGCATCGGAGATGGTGCGGCTGAATACCGCGGTTGCGCCTACGGCGCTGGATGCGCAAAACGATCTTGGCTTTGTGGCCGGGGATCAAGCCGGCTTCCCGAATGGCCGTCGCCCGTATGACGATGTCGTCGATGTTGCTCTTCGTGTTGCCATGGGTGCGTTGAACCCAGACGCTCCAAACTCGGGCGCTCCGTTCACGGATGGTGTTCAACTGGCAGCGGACCCGACCACACTGTCTGATGAGTACGAGTCCTTCCCTTATCTGATTACGCCCCTTCCGGGTGCCGTAACAAACTAAGAGGAGGTCAGGCATGAAAGTGTTAATTAACCTTGCCGCGCTTTCAGCGCTAACCATCCTGCTGACGGGCTGTTTCAACGGCTCCAGCGGTGGCGGTGGCGGTGACAGGCCAGATCCGGCGGTGGATTTCTCAACCTTTGTGAAGGCTGAGATCGCAAACACCGACGACACCCGTGAAGCCGTTCAGATCAACGACAAGGAGTTCAGCTTCAATGACCAGAATAATGAACAGGCGTTCGACGATCTGTTCATCCAATAGGACCCCTTGCCGGCCTTCAGTACGCCTGAAGCCGGCAAGCACATTCCCTGCCCTTCGGGGCGGGGCTTTTTGTGTCGGGCTGTTGTTGATGGCCAGTTTTCCAAACGTCGCAACCGCTGCACCCGGACCTATCGAGACAGATTTTTCCGACACCGACATTCTTGTTGAACTGCCAGAGCCGGCACTGACCACTTCCGAGCTGCCGGATTCACCCGAGCAGCTGGCAGACACCTTACAAAATCAGATCTCCCGTGCCAGAAGCACCGGAGACCCCCGTTTTTTGGGCTACGCCGACGGGATATTGCAGCGATGGCCCGGAGAGATGACAGACCGGCTGCTCACACTCAGAGCAACGCTGGACCAGAGCCTCCACCGTTTTGACAGCGCCCGGAATGACCTGGAAACCGTGATTGCCCGATCCGGCAGCGCACTCCAGATAAATCAGGCATTGTTGCTACTGGCCAATCTGGAAACCGTTCAGGGCAACTATGAAGACGCACGAAAGCGCTGCAGACAGTTGCAGCAATCCTATCCTGGCCTGATCGCCGACAGTTGCACGGCCCAGGTTAACGCCCGCACAGGTAACCCCAGGGCGGCCTATCAGGCCCTTCAGAAAAAATCAGAAAGCACCAGCACCAATACCACCAGCCGGCTTTGGGCAGAAGGGACCCTGGGGGATATCGCCGCGCAGATGGGCAATCCCGCCGCAGCCGATCACTGGCAGACAATACTCCGCACCAGCCCCGACGATCTCTATACCCGCGCCCAGTTAGCGGACTGGTATCTCGGCCGGAACCAGAATGACAAGGTGCTGGCCCTGACCGATGGCTATGAACAAGTGGATTCGCTGGCCGTTATTCGGGCTATTGCCATGGCTGAGTCCGGGCACCCGAATGCCGAGACGTTGGCGGAAAGCCTCAGGGAACGCTTCGCGGAAGCACGCTGGCGCGGGAACCTGCTGCACCAGCGAGACATGGCGCGCTTCCAGCTTGATGTGGAAGGCGATGCCGATACGGCACTGACCTTTGCGGCAGATAACTGGCGCAGCCAGCGCGAGCCACTCGATACCCGACTTCTTCTGCGTGCTGCCCGTGCAGCGAATGATGCACAGCCAGCCCAAAAAGTAAGAACCTGGCTGGAGAAACACGGGCAATCAGACGCCCGTTATCCGGAGGCTGACTCATGAAGCGCTTCAAACAACGAGTCTGCCTGACTCTATCGCTTCTCATGCTGGCCCTCACCTCCGGCACAGCATGGGCCCATAAAGCCAGCGACAGCTTTATCTACCTGAATCAGGACCGGGGCGAAATACGCATAGACGTGGCGCTCAGAGATCTTGCAGTGGCCTTGCCGCTGGACCAGAACGGGGATCGCCAGCTCAGTGGGGCGGAGCTCCGTGCCGGCCGGGACCAGATTACTCGATGGGTAGAGCAGGGCGTAACCTTGTCCAGCGCCCAGGCCGATTGCCGCCTGACCGGCCAGCAATGGGGGCTTTCCCGCCATAGCGACGGCCCCTATGCCGCCGGTCTCTACACCATTAGCTGCCCCGATGGCGCTGCGCCCGACACGCTGACATACAATCTTCTGTTCTCACAGGACCCGTTGCATCGCGGCCTGATAAGCCTTGAAAGCGACGGCACCAGCACGCTGGGAGTAGTAGGCCCTGACAGTCGCCAACTCTCGCTCTCCGCCGGCGACGCACCGGGAAGCCTGCAGCTGTTCGGAACCTTCCTGTACGAGGGTGTCATCCATCTGCTCATCGGTCTTGACCATATACTGTTTCTGTTAGTGCTGATGCTGCCGGCCACACTGAGAAAAAACGATGGCAGTACGCCGGTGGGGCTGAAGCAGCGACTGTGGGAGCTGACGGGTATCGTGACCGCATTCACGGCGGCCCACTCCGTAACCCTGGCACTGGCAGCCCTTGGTATTGTTCGTCTGCCCATCGCCTGGGTGGAGACCATCATCGCCCTGTCCATAGCGGTGGCAGCCATGAACGTGATGTGGCCGATACTGGGCAGAAAAACCTGGAAGCTGGCCTTTGGATTCGGGCTAATACACGGATTCGGGTTCGCCAGCGTTTTGGGGGATCTCACCAGTGGTGTTTCCCAGACTGTCCTGGCCCTCGCCGGCTTCAACATTGGCGTAGAGCTCGGGCAATTGGGGCTGCTGGTTATTGCCTTCCCGCTGCTTTACCTCTGGGGTAAAACACACCTTTACGGCAGGGCGGTCGTTCCCCTGACACTGATTGCAGTAGGCGCGATCAGCCTGTATTGGGTGGCCGAGAGGGCTATGGCCATCTGAGCCTGGCCCCGGTGCCTTTCGACACCGGGGCTCCCAATGGCCGATTAATCAGTGCAGGGCACGGAGTTGGCGTGGATACAGAGCGGCGCTGACCTCCGGTTCATCCAGCAGGTCCGCCAGTTCCATATCCACCTCGGTTTCCTCGCCTTCATCGGGCAATGGCTCAAACAGGGTGTTCAGCCATGAGGTTACAGACGGTGCTTCGTCACGACCGTATTCGGTGGACAGGGCCTTGATCCGTCGGAAGCCGATAATGCGCTGGTGCTTGGGATCACGGATCTGCTCAAAACCACGCCAGTAAATACGGTCACGTGTATGCAACTGCACAAACAGTGTGTCGATGGGCTCTGCCGGATCTTCGCCACGCACGAGCTGCTCATCGTCGCTGCCTGCCACTGACTGGGTGTCCTCTGACCCTGCCTCGGCTTTCGCTGGTTTCTTGCTGCGGATGGTCGTCCATGCCGGGTACAGCACGGCAACCGCATCGGCTTCCACATGCTCTCGGGCAGCGCGGAGGATCAGTCCCCAGCGGGCCTTGTCGGCATCGGTTTCAAGAGAGTTAATGGGCAAGTCGTAGCTTTGTTCGCTGGACAGTACGATTGCCATCATCGGGGCATCAAGCTCCCCCATGGCTTCGGCCTGTGCTACAGACACCAGTTCGTCGATTGCCATCGGTTGGTTCATAATACGCTCGCCTCCTCGATGCCATCAGGGTCGTTCAGGAAGAATGGGCTCTTCCTGACTCACAGCATAGCCTGTTCCTGCCATAAAGATAAACGTGGATACGTTGATCCTGGATCACAATGCGTTATTTATTGTTTCTTTGCGTGGCTTCAGATCATCGCTTCCAGCAACTCGTAGCGCCCAAACCACGGGTTGGCCTCTTCCAGTTGTGCCGCCAGCTGAAGTAGGGTGCCTTCGTCTCCGTGCGGAGCGCCAAACTGCACCCCCACCGGCAACCCGGCGGCTGTCCAGGCGAGCGGGACAGACATCGCAGGCGTGCCGGTAAGGTTGGCAAGCTGGGTAAAGGGCGTGCGGGCCAGGCTTTCCATAGCCATCTGGTCGACTTGCCCACTGCGGTGTACCAACTTGCCGGCTTTCAGCAGCAACATCAGCCGGGCAGCCATCTGCAGATGGGAAGGGGTATCCAGTTCGCCAATCTTCGCCGGTAACTGGCCAGCCGTCGGGCACAGGTACATGTCGTAACCTTCAAAGAAGGTCCCCAGGGCGCGGGCAAAATCGTTCCACTGCTGGCGACGGCGCACGTAGTCCGGTAGTGGCATGGTCCGCCCCAACATACCAATCAGGCGAGTATCCAGTTCGAAGTCGTCATCGCGGGCTCCAAACTCGGTTTTCGCGCGGTCCATCAGCGTGGACACTTCCCCGAAATACAGCCCCAGATAACAGCGGGCGAGGGCCATGCCGTCGAATTCCGGACGCGCATACTCCACCCGGTGCCCCAGGTTTTCCAGAGTGCGCGCAGTTTCTTCAACGGCATCCACACACTCCCTTGCCACCTCGGTTTCGTAGGGCGATGAGGTAAAAACACCAATCTTGAGACTGCGTGGCGCCCGCTGCATCAGCTTGGCATAAGGGGCAGCTGGCGGGGCGATGGTAAAGGGATCTCCCACCGCAGGGCCAGCCAGCACGTCCAGCATGGCGGCGCTGTCTCGAACCGTGCGGGTGACCACGTGATCGATCGAGGCGCCCGTCCATGCCTCACCCACCGAGGGGCCGGAGGAAATACGACCGCGCGACGGTTTCAGCCCGAACAGCCCGTTGTAGGCCGCCGGAATTCTAATCGAACCGCCACCGTCATTGGCTCCCGCCATGGGTACGATACCCGCCGCCACCGCAGCACCGGAGCCGCCACTGGAACCACCCGGTGTCCGATCCGTATCCCATGGATTACGGCAGGCACCCCAGAGTTTTGATTCGGTGACAGCCTTCAGCCCGAACTCCGGCGTTGCGGTGCGGCCCAGGAATACCAGGCCCGCAGCCCGTGCACGGCGTACAAACTCCGAATCCCGGGACGCGATGTTCTTCTTCAACGCCCGGCTGCCGTAGGTACAGGGCTGACCTTGCTGTTCCTGGGCCAGATCTTTAAGCAGCATAGGAACGCCCGAGAAGGTACTATCCGGTGTAGACGCCTGGCTCAGCGCATCGGAGAACTGAGGGTGGCAGATGGCGTTGAGCTTGCCATTCACCGTGGCCGCACGCTCAATGGCGGCCTCACAGATTTCGCTGGCCGCGACTTCTCCGCGGCGAATCAGGTCGGCAAGCGCTACCGCGTCGTATCGGAGGTATTCGGATTGCTTCATGATCGATTCCGTTTGTTATTCTGTTTTCGGGAGATTGGGGAAACCGGTATTTATGAACATGAGCTTCAAGCGTCACTTTCTTGCTGTCGTTATAATAGTCACATCTGTTATCGCGTCCACTTCGCAAGCGAGTAAAAAACCGCCGGAACCTGCCGAGAACTGGACCAGCGTTGTTCGCAGCTCACCCTACTGGTCAAGCCAGGGGGTTTACCAGAACATCACAACCATCCGCCGCTGGGTATTGAAGGAGTCCGGTTACTGCAGTAACCCCGATCGGCATATCCTGTTCGATATGCGCGGCCAATTCCTTGGCTACATCGACGATGGCTCGGACCGCGAAGCCACCCAGGTTCGTCTGAACGATACCAGAGCCTCTCTGGCAGCCTCTGGGCGCGCTGACGACTGGACCCCGGGCGGCCCCGACAAGACCGGATACCCCTTCGCCCTGTCCTGTCGACAGCCACACGTCAACCTGGATGAAGCCGTGGCACGCTACCTTGGCACCCTGCCTTCGGAACTGATTTGGGGTGCCTGGGACGATCTGTCGTTCGCCTCTCAGGAAGCACCACAGCCACTCCACGAGGCACTGATGTACGTTTATAGCCTGCGTGAGCAGCAGCAACGCCTCGATCTGCCGGTGAGCCTGCCCAAGTACCTCGGCGGCCAGGTATTGATCGAGAGCAGCGGCCAGCAAAGGGCGCACTCTGCCGCCAACGCCAAAGGCATCCTTCAGCTCTCACCCTCGGCGCTTAACGACTGCCGGATCAAACCCGCCAATCACTGGCACCGGTTAGCACAGATTGATTGCGCCCTCAAACTGATGGATCAGAATGCCCGCAACCTCAGGCCGCCCTTCGAGGCGCGCTTCGGTCACCTGCCCGATGATAAAGGGGATCAGCTTTTTACGCTGCTTCTGGTCCAGGCTTATCACGGCGGTGCCAGCCGCGTTCAGTCCCTGCTGGAGGATGAGACACTGTCGAAGCCTGCGATTTATTTTGCCCAGGAGCATGAGCGATTCAGTGCGGGAGACATTGCCTTTGGCATGGTGTTCCACAATTTGGGGCGGGATCGCTTCGGGCTGGCTTCGCTGTATTATGTGGCGGATGTTCAACTCGCCACCGAGGCGCTGTGTAAAACCGCGCGACTCGCTGATACCCGCTTCTGCCAATAAACCCGGAGCCCGCCTTGGAACTGACGTTCATCCCGGAAGGCCTGAACACCGCAACGGCCGTTTTCCTGCTGCTGAGCTCTGTCATTACGTCGATGATTACCGCCAGCCTTGGCGCCGGGGGCGGGGTTCTGCTGCTGGTATTGATGGCGTTCTGGATACCACCGGCGGCGATCATACCGGTTCACGGTATGATCCAGTTGGGTTCCAACGCCGGGCGAGCCACACTGACCTGGCAGCACACCGACTGGAAAGCCATTGCAGCCTTCGCACCAGGGGTACTGGTCGGAGCGGGGCTTGGCGCCTGGTTGCTGATCGACCTGCCGCCCTATCTGTGGCAACTGACCATTGGCGCTTTCGTGCTTTACCTGTGCTGGGGCCCCGCTCTGCCAAAGGGAGCCTTCGGCAGCATCGGGATCTTTCTTGCCTCTGCGTTAACCAGTTTCATTTCCCTGTTTGTGGGCGCAACCGGTCCCCTGGTGGCCTCCTTCATCAAGCAGATGCACACCGAGCGTTTCACCACCGTCGCGACATTCGCCACGGCGATGACGCTCCAGCACGCACCCAAGGCGTTGGTTTTTGGACTCGCTGGTTTCGTTTTCCGCGACTGGCTGATGTTCATACTGGCCATGATCGGCTTTGGTTTTGCCGGCACCTGGCTGGGGCTCCACGTGCTCAAGTCCCTGAGCAATCGGCACTTCAGCCGCGTGTTCAACGTTCTTCTGACCCTGCTCGCTCTACGCTTGCTGTGGCAGGCGGGCAGCTCTGCGGGGTGGTGGTGATCAATCCGGCTTCTGCCGTGACGGTAAGGGCACCGTCACCACACGATTTCGCCCCTGGGCCTTGGCGGCGTAGGTGCCTTCGTCAGCACGCGCAACGACTTCCCGGGGCCCTGTATCCGCGACACCCATCTCGGTCAGGCCGATGCTGGCAGTCACTCCAAACGTCCTGCCGTCCTGCTCTATACGCAAGGCTTCAATACCGGCCCGGATTTTCTCGGCAAGCTCGACAGCGCGCGGCTGACCACAGGCAGGCAGGATAATACCGAATTCATCGCCACCAAGACGTGCCACCGTGTCCGACTGGCGCACGGACTGCGTGAGCAGGTCCGATAGTCGCCCCAGCAAATCATCTCCCAGCAAGTGCCCGCCTTCGTCGTTGACGGGCTTGAAGTAGTCCAGGTCGATCAGCATCAGAACGCTGGCCGCCGTTTTCTTGTTGGTATCCGTCAGGCATTTGACCAGGGAAGAATTGAACGCCCGACGATTGAGCAAGCCCGTCAGGCTGTCGTGGGTCGCTTCCCAGGACAATCGCTCTTCTTCGCGACGGCGGGCGCTGTCGTCCCGGATCACGAATACCATACGGTGATTATGGCTTTCCCGGCGAAGATGAAGCATTGCCAGGTCTATATCGAAGAGTTGGCCCGCCCTGTTTCGCAGGGTGGCATACAGGCTATCCACATCGGCACTGCGCAGAAAATCATCTGCTTCCCAGCGATGGTTCTCGTCTTCAATCGATACCAGCGTGAAAAAATTCTGCTGCTCGCCGTTTTCGGCCAATCCAAGGAACCCGCACGCGGCCTGGTTGGAGTATCGGATAATGCCTTCGGCATCCACCATCAGCACACCTTCCTGCAATACGCCCAGAATACTGTCTGCACGTTTCTGTTGCTCGGCCAGCTCCGCCTCGATCTCCAGTTCGTGGGTGATGTCCCTGACCACGGTGATGGTACCCAGCGAACGTTCCTCCGTCTCAATCACCGACGTCATGGCATCCGCCCAAACCACTTCATCTCCGGAGCGGCTTTTCAGGCGGAATCGCCCTCGGAACACTGTTTTGCTGCGCAGAGCCTCCCGCCACGCTTCAACCGTGCCAGGCCGGTCCTCTTCGTAAACACCTTGAATCAGGGGAGTATGCTGGAGATCATTGGAGCTGACTCCGATGATCCGCTCAAACGCCGGGTTAACGAATTCAATCCTGCCCAGAACATCGGTCTGGATAATGCCGATCGGCGCACTCTGGGTAAGCGAGCGGAAAAACGCCTCGCGCTCGGCCAGGGAAGACAGCACTTCGTCACGCTCTTCCATCACAGTGTTGAAGGTCTCCGCAACCTGACGGATTTCCGTGCCTCCCAGAACGTCCACCGGCTCGGTCCGTATCCCCAGATGGCGCTCACTGATCTGGAACCCCAGATTTCGCATGGGCGCCATCAACCGACGAAACACCACCAGCGCCAAGGGCGCCACGATCAGAATCACGATCAGGAGCGTCTGCGCAAAGCTGTCCGTCAAGCGGCTGAGCGGCGCATAGGCCTCTTTCAAAGGCCACACCGCGGCCACAAACCAGGGCACCTGTGACATTTGGCGTACCGAGGTGATGGTTTCGGTGCCTTCCTGGTCATGCGTCTGCACAGTGCCTTCAAAACCCGCCATGGCCTTCTTGTGGGCCTCGTTTTCAAGCCTGAGCGGCACCATGGTTTCACCGGTACGACCGTGGCCCAGGGTTACACCGGTACGTGTGGCAATGCTGACATAGCCGGTTTTGCCGATACTCACAGCGCTGGTGTCTTCCATGAAGTTGTCGCCGTCGAGAAAAACCGCCCCTCCCAGCACGCCAATAAACCGTTGACGATGATCGAAAATCGGCGCTGTCATCATAACGGCGGGCCGCTCCAGGTAATTCGACACATAAGGGTCACTGATAATGGAGGTGAGTTGGCTTGAGGTCTGTCGAAAATACTCACGGCCGCTGACATCCAACCCCGTCTGCTCGAAGCTTTGCGGATACTCGGCAATGACCTTGCCACTGGCATCAAATACGTAGATCCCGTCGAACATATGTTGCAGCGCAATCTCGCGACGGATGAGAAGGCGGGAGCGGGAACGCAGCACCACCTCTTCCATGGTGAATCCTTCCGCGACATGGGTCAGGGTATCCCGGCGCTGGGCCAGGCGTGCATCAAGATCGCCGGCAACCAGTTCCGCGATGGTCTCCACCTGCTCCCTTGTCTGCCCCGCCAGTTCCGAGCGTCCCACCAGAGAACTGACCACGGCCACCGCCAGAGCAGCCAGCACGATGGCCAGGATGACAAAGGCAACAGCACGATTAACCAGGCTTGCTAGCCAGCGTCTTATCATCACAGCGGAGTGGCTCCCGCTTCATGGACGCAGGATAGGTTCGGGTTGACGTCCCTTAATGCTAAATATCTGTTTTTCACTGGATAACGTGTCGATTACTGGAGGATTTAATATTGGTAAGTCTAACAGAGACTCGGGTTTCAGCAGGTTACAGAACTTGCAATTTCAATGATAATCGTTACTATTTAGACCTATTTTCTTAACTGAGGTTTCCCCAATGTCCGAGTCCCTGCTCGCCGACGCCACCGGAATCAGCGCCGGCCCGGTCAGTCAGCTGCTGGAAATGGGCGGCCCCGTCATGATTGTGTTGCTGGCGATTGCCCTGGCAGGTGTTGTCACCTTTCTTTACCTCATGTTATTCGGCACTTTTTTTGCCCCCAGGTTTACTGCCAAACTTAAAAAGGCCATTACAAAATGGCAACAAAGGCCTGACGGCAACGTGGCGGAAGACCTGCAACGGTCCGCTGGCCGATACGCCCGACTGAACCCACTGCACCACTTGATCGTCAACACCATGAACGCCCGCAATGCCGGCACCGATCCCCAGCAGATTCGGGAGTCCGTCGCCAGGGACGCCCATGAAGCCCTCGAGCCGTTCGAGGCACCGCTCAAAATCATCGAAGTGATTGCCGCGCTGGCACCGTTGTTGGGCCTTTTAGGCACCGTTCTGGGCATGATGGAGGCGTTTGGAGCCATGGCCGCCACCGAAGGGCGCGCCAATGCCTCCCAGCTAAGCGGCGGCATCTACGAAGCACTCACCACAACTGCGGCCGGCCTGGTTATCGCCATTCCGTTTGCCGCACTGGCCGCCTGGATTGAATTCCGCCTGCGGCGTATCCAGAAAACCATCAATAGCGCACTGGTTACCATTCTCTCGGTCCCCGTCGCCACAACGGAAAGCGAATCGGCGTTGGAGACCCACGATGAGTCGGCACCGGCCACCGGCACCAGGACCGGGCGCGTTGTGGAGTATTCCGGGGACGAGCATCAGGGTCGCCTGGCCAATGCAACTGGTTGAACCGCGTCCGGCGCGCCCGATTCCGATCCGCATAACCCCACTGATTGACGTGGTCTTTATCCTGCTGGTGTTCTTCATGCTTACCAGCCGGTTGCTGCCGGTCAGTTTCATGGAGGTGAGTAACAGCACGGGCGACACCCACTCCGTAACGGGCGAGCCGATCCCCGAAGTCGTCATCCAACGCGATGGTCAGGCCCTTTGGCAGGGCGAGACCTACACGATAGAGGCGCTTACCGAGAGGCTCAGGGCCAGCGGTGTGGGTGAGATCAATCTGGCGACGGACGCTGCCACGCAACTGACTGACTTTACCCAGGCCTACAGCCAACTCTCGGACAGTGGCATTACCACCCACTGGAAACGTTCCCCGCAGGCTGCCGCACAACCATGACGGATCTTGTTCCACCACCCGTTACCTCGGGAAAATCCTTGATGGAGCGCCTGGAGGATGCCCTGCTGCCGCTTATCAACCTGGTATTCCTGCTGTTAATGTTCTTTATCGTGGCCGGGCAATTATCAGACACCCCCCTGCCGGACCTTCCCGGCAGTGGAGAGCAGGCAGGCAGCGAGCAGCCGCATGCGGACCTCGTCGTGACGGCGGCGGGGGAGTGGAAAGTGGACGGCCTTACCGTGCCGTCGCAACACCTGCCGAAGGCACTACCCGCGCCGGACGATGAATCCCCGCTGAAAATTGCCGCGGAGCGGGACATTGCCATGTCCGACCTGGAGTCGCTTCTGCGCGTGCTGGAAGAAAGCGGCTACCGTGAAGTGATTCTGCTGACGGAGCCCGCCAGTTGATGGGTGCCAGCAAAACCGTCCGCAGTCTGCTCCTGGTCGCTTCCATCGTCATCACCGCCATCGCGGTGGTCATCGCCGCGCCCGAACGGATCCCGGAACTGAAGCCGCTGGGGGATGCCGCTGTCAATTCCGCTCCAGCCATAAAAATCTCCCTGGCCGGCACTCCAGAGCCCAAACCCAAAGTTCAGGAACAACCTCCTGAGCCGGAGCCAGAACCTGAGCCGGAGCCGGAGCCAGAACCTGAGCCAGAACCCGAACCTGAGCCTGAGCCTGAGCCTGAGCCAAAACCCGAGCCGGTGCCGGAACCCGAGCCAACACCGGAACCCAAACCAGAGCCGGTTACCCAGGTCGATGCTCCCAAGAACGATGAGGTCGCCGAAGACGTCACTGAAAATACCGCCGAGGAAGAAAGCCTAAACAAACAGGTGGAGCTCAGTGCCGGCGAATCCTCCGACGTGGACCGCTACCTCACGGAACTGAGCCGTCACCTGAGCCAGTTCTATGAATACCCACGCCGTGCACGCCGCCTGGGCCAGGAAGGTTCGCCTGTCGTGGTTTTCGAGTTCAGCCGCGACGGCACCCTGGTGCACCACTCCCTGCGTACCTCGTCGGACCACGCACTGCTGGATGACGCCGCCCTGGACATGCTCAAGGATGCCGAACCCCTGCCGGAGGTACCGGAATCCATGAAAGGTAACACCTTCACCTACGCCCTTCCGGTTCGCTTCAACCTGCGCTGAGCAATTTATTGCTCACCCAGCAAAATATCGCCTCGCAGCCAGCAACCAATTGCCCACACAGTCTCTCAACTCTGACAGAAAATCCGTTACTCATTGTTATTTATGAAGTTTATATTTCTGGCACGACGTTTGTTAACTATTAAGTGTCCAGGGAAAACCTGGGGACATTTACTCATTCACACGTCATGGAGCAGACTATGCCAACTCCTTGTTATATCAGCATCGAAGGCCAAACTCAGGGCAACATCACCGCCGGCGCATTCACCTCCGACTCCGTAGGCAACATCTACGTTGAAGGTCACGAAGACGAAGTGCTGGTTCAGGAATTCAGCCACGTTGTCACCGTTCCGACTGACCCCCAGTCCGGTCAGCCTTCCGGTCAGCGCGTTCACAAGCCGTTCAAGTTCACCTCCGCGCTGAACAAAGCAACCCCGCTTATGTACAACGCCCTGGCTTCTGGCGAAATGCTGCCGAAGGTTGAGCTGAAGTGGTACCGCACCTCTGTTGAAGGCAAGCAGGAGCACTTCTTCTCCACCATCCTGGAAGATGCCACCATCATCGACATCCAGTGCAACATGCCGCACTGCCAGGATGCCGCCAGCGCTGACTTCACCCAGTTGGTAACGGCGTCCCTGTCCTACCGTAAAGTGACCTGGGAACACGCTGTTGCCGGTACTTCCGGTGCGGACGACTGGCGTTCGCCGATCGAAGGCTAAGCCCCTCGTAATCGTAAAGAACGTAGCGCCGGACAGCCCAAGCTGTCTGGCGTTTCGCTTTCTGGCTTCAAGGATGAAGAAAATTGAGCGAATCTCTCACTCAGAACGACGTGGACATTATCCAGGCGATAATCACCACATTCTTTGGGCGGATCTATGCCCGGAAGTTCACGAACTCCTCAATCACGGATGAAACCCTCACCACAATTGTGGAACTACTGTCAGAAACAGCTGACTGCAGTACCTGGGTAGACGCCGTACCCTCCCCACAAGACGTGTTGATGCCAGCGAGCAAACTCAGAAAGTGGGCTTTGAGAGTTATTAGAAAATCGGGCGAACCCTTTTTATTGGAAAACGTGCGAGTCAACATGATGTGCGCGCGTTTCCGTGCTGCGCAGTTCAAACCTGTTATTCTTGACTCCTTAGACCGATAGAGGATCTCCGAAATGGCACGGCTTGTAGTTAGCCTTATCCTGATAGTGGTTTTTATTTCCGGCTGCGCTTCGTTCAGCAGTCACCCCGTTGAGTTCCGTGCCGCTCCCAACACCAGCTTTACGCTTAACAGTGACAGGTTCGACGCAATAGAAGTTCAACCTTCCGAAATGCAGTTATGGGAGGGCTCCGATCTAGTCGGCACAATAATGACCGTAGAGACCAACCCACAGTCCAAAACGGCTATCGGCGAGGTGAAACAAGGATTTGTAGAGGCACAAAAGGGCCCTGGAGCGCCAACCGAGCTGCAATTGCCTGATGGCGCCTATGGTTTTGCATCCACTTTCCGCGGTTATACCACCGCGTTTATCGCAGTAGCTAACAATAACGAATCCTGGATCACCATTAGTGTCAAAGAGGATCTTTTTGATGAGGTCTTATCATCAATCGCTATAAGATGACATCCGGAAGTCGGCAATTCGAGCAGCGGGCAAGCCTTTCAGCAGGGGGCAGTCGAAATCAGTTTTACCTGCAAATTAACTCGCGGGTTACAATTCAGGGGTTTGCTGGAAGCCTCTCTGAGATAACCAAGGAAGCATGAGTATAATGAAACTCCCCGGTTCCCTCATCGTAGCCCTTTTTCTCACCGGTTGTGCATCAACTCAGTCGATATCGTTCTCACCTAGCCAGGATTACGCTGTATCGGTCAGCTCAAACTTATTCGATGCCGTCCGCATCGACAACAATGACATAACGCTATTCAATGATGGAAAGGCGCTCGGGTTCATTCGCGTGGAGCCCATTCCGTCGGATGCCCCGTCGACATCTGAGTTCATTAACATCCTAAAATCGGCCTCAGAGTCTGAATCCGTCGAAACTCAAACGCTTGGGATATATCCCGGTTTTACAGGGTTTTCAGCAGAGGTTCGTAACTATAAGACGGGCTACCTCATAAATGCAGAAAACCCAAGTTCCGTTCTTATATTCAGCTTTCCAGAGGACACGTTTGAAGACGTGGCAAAGACAATCTCGTCTGGCATCTGAGACGTTTCCGAGGCATCAGACTTATGCAACCCATTTCCGGCCATTGGCAGCGAACTCCACCACCAGCTCAAAAACGTTATCGCACTTCTCCTTGAACGCCACCCGGTCATAACTTTCCGGCAAATCCTTATCCAAGACTTCTTCAATGGCAGCCTTGACCGCCCGCTGAGTCTGTCCGTCCTTCCACCAATCCTGCACCAACACTTTGGGATGACCTTCCAGCAAACGGATAATCAAATCCTTTGCAGCTAATTTGACCTTCTGTTCTTCTACCTTCGTGAGCTTGTCTTTCTTCAACAGGTCGTAGATTTCCAGCTCATCTTCGTTCAGCCCCTCTCGGATATGCCGCTCGGACTCCTCTCGAAGATTGCCAACGTACTGGACAAGGTCCTCATAGTAAGCATCGGCGGATGAGCTGCCGGAGTTGTACTTGTCGATGATTTCCTGAAGCCGCTGGGCAAAATCAGTGCGAGTATGATTCTGCTCCAAAAGCTGACGAAGCTTATCCTCAATAAATGCCCGAAGCTCTGCAATTTCAATGTGTTTATACTCCGCCCTTTTGAAATCTTCCCGAAGCTTGTCGTAGTTAATCTTGCTCAGATCCCAACCCTGTCCTTTTTGGACTATCTCATATTCCGCGCGGTGCTCCTTGATGTTAAATGACTCGGCGTTATCCACCACCACGCTTTCATCCAGTAGCTCGGAGATCTTCTGGCTGACTTCATCGATGTCCGCCTGCTCCACAAGCGCGTCCACCACACCGCGAAGGTACTGGATAGCCGCAATGCGCTGATTGTCGTGCTGTTGGAAAATCTCTGGTTTGCACGCCTCGTAAAGCGCGGTCACTGTGTTCTCATAGACATTGAACTGCTTCCGCCAGTCTTCGTTGCTTAGTAACGTATCCGCCGCCTTGTTGAAGAAACCGATGTTCTTGAAGGTGTCCTGTTTCTCAAACACCGAATTCAACTCAATATCCCGCTCTCGGCAGAATTCCAGCGTTTGGGCAACGGCATCATCCAGCAATTCAAACAGCTCTGACTTTTCCTGAACCGGCTGTTCCTCGTCATCCGCACCCTGCGCATAGTCTTTCAGAGCCTTGCGCATGTTGCGGAACACGTTGTAGTAATCGACGATTTCACCGTTTTTCTTCTCGACCAGATCACCGCTGTGGCCCTTGACCCGATAAGACGCCACCCGGTTGGCCCGGGCGATGGTTTGCATAAGGCTATGGCCCTTCATGGGCTTGTCGAGGTAAAGCGTGGACACAGTGGGTGCATCAAACCCCGTCAGCCACATGGCACACACAAACACCAGTTGCAGGGGGTTCTCCGGGTCTTTGAAGTTATACTCAACGTCGTGCATCTGTTCATCAAGTTGATCCAGCCGCTTGATGTGGGGCTTGATGTCCAGCCCCTGTTTCTCGAACTTTTCCTCATCGGATTTCGGGTCACTGATGACTACGGCCATCTCGACTGTTTTCATATAATCCCGGATCTTCTTGAAGCGGGCTTTCTCCACCTCGTTGCCAGACTCTTTGGTTAGCTTCAGCAAGCGCTTCTGCTCAGCTTTCCAATGCTGCTGTACCTTGTCGTACATGCGCACGGCCGTAAATTTATCCAGAGTGATGACCATCCCTTTGCCTAGATAACCGCGGCGTGGGAAGTGGTACACAATGTCCCGGGCAATGGTATCCAGCCGGTCGTCCCGTTTGATCACTTCCAGTTCTCGGGCGTACTTTTTCTCCAGCTTTTCCTGCTGGGCCTCGTCCAGGTTTTCGTCTTCCAGTAACTCGTAGAACTCGTCTCCCAGATCATCGTTCTGAATCAGCACCTTCGGCACACGCTTCTCGTAGAACAGCGGCACCGTCGCATTGTCCTCCATGGCCTGCTGGAAGTTATACTCGGACACATAATCGCCGAACCAACTGTTGGTCTTGCGGTCGCGCCCCAGCAATGGCGTGCCAGTGAAGGCAAGGAAGTGGGCACCCTTCAGGCCTGCCCGCATGTTCTCTGCAAGATTCTTGTACTGGGTGCGATGGGCCTCATCCACCATCACGATGATTTCCCGGTTTTCCTTGTCCGGGTCAAATAGTCGGGGGTACTTGCGCCCTTTGTCGTACCGGAATTTCTGAATCAGGGTGAACACCACTTTCTTGTTCTGCCCCAGAAACTTCCGCATTTCCTCAGCGTTGGCCGGTTGCGCAGCATCTTCTTTGCGAACCGTCTCCGTATTGAGAAAGTTCCGGTAGATCTGTCCGTCCAGATCCTGGCGATCAGTCACCACCACAAAGCTGAAATTACCCGTGGCTTTTCGAAAAATCTTACGGGCGTAGAAAATCATTGAAAAACTTTTGCCCGAGCCCTGGGTGTGCCAGAACACCCCCAGCTTGCCTTCGTGTTCCCGGCGGTTCAGGAAACGCTCATAGGCATTGTTCACACCCAAAAACTGGTGGTTCTGAGCAATGATCTTGGTTTCGCCCTTATGGAACAGGATGAAGTTCTCGACGTAATCCAGCAGGCGAGCCTTTTCGCAAAGGCCATCGGCAGCATGCTCAAGGCTGGCAGCCTGTTCCGTAATTTCCTTGCGGTTTATCGCCTCCTTCTCGCTCTCCACCCGGAACCAGTTGAAGAAATGCTCCCAGCCAGCAGTGAAGCTGCCCACTCGGGTTTCCAGGGCGTTGGACAGGACACAGAATGCGTTGCAGTGGAATAGTTGGGGGATGTCATGCCGGTAACTGCGCAGGTTATCCTCGAAGGCATTTCGCAGCCGCACATTGGAGTTTTTCAGCTCGATAAACACCAGAGGCAGCCCGTTGACATACAGGATTACATCCGGGCGACGGTAGGCAGCCTTCGGGGCCTGAGCCACTGACTTGATCCATAGCTGGGAGACCGCCAGCCAGCGGTTTTGTTTCGGGTCGTCAAAATGGACCAGCCGTATTTTTTCATGCTGTTTAATGCCTCGGTCATCATCAAACTGCACCGACACACCGTCCCGGATCAGGTCGTAGAGCTCCCGGTTGGCGGCAATCGGGGACATAGCTGCCCGTCGTTCCATCACATGCTCAACGGCTTCATCAATCTTGCTTTCGGGAATGGCGGGATTCAGTTCAAGACAGGCAGTTTTCAACTCAGCCGGAAAAATCACATCCCGTTTGTCGGCACGGTGAGAGCCATCATTCAGATCTTCCGGCTTTGCGGTATAGCAGTCCAGCACATTAAAACCGTGAATGTGCTGGAGGCGCTGCAACAGCGCCTGCTCAATGTTGTCTTCCGAAATAAAACTAGCCATCGGCCTGCCGACTCCATGGACCGGGTGGGTGCCAGATTTCCCTGGGGGCGTCCGCGGCTCTGCTCGCCATCACAGGACTGAGGAATTCAACCACCGCCTCTACAACCTCCGAAAATGCCTCTGGCACATGATCCTGGCCAAGGCGTTTACGGAAAGCCTGCCACTGTGGCTGCTTGGTGTCTATAAAAGCGGCAGAAAAGGGAGTGGTTTCAGGAATTTCCGTCCCCCGCTTTCGAAAGGTGCGCTCAACCGCCCCCTTGAGATTTTCCAACCGGAACGCGTGCTGACGCGAGAGCAACCAGATGTCGTAAAAGTCCTTCATGCGACTGTTCAGCTCGCCAAGATTGACCATCGCCTGGAACTTCTCGGCAATGGACGACTCCGGCGTGTAACACTTGATCCGTGCAGCGGGAAAATCCAGTAAGGTTGGAAACTCCAGCCAGGAGGGAAACGGAAATATAGGGTCGCCGAAACCGACATCCAGTTGCATCGGAACCCTCGCACTGTCGAGAAAACCAGTGAAGGTCACTCTCAGCCCCTGGTAGTCCGCATCTTCGGTAATGGCCTCTGCCTTCAGGGTATCCGGATCAAAACGCAGGCCGTCATCGACCACCTCAGCCGCAATGATTTCTCGCACCTGAGCCAGAATAGCCTCTGGTTCATTGCTGGTCTGGCCCAGCATATCGATATCCCGGGTCGGTCGGCTGGTCGGCCCCTGCATTGCCCATAGCATCAGCGCACCCTTCAGGGTAAAGCAGCCGCTGTGGTGGGACTGGCTGAGCCGATACAGAAACCGCTCCATGGCGTAATACTGCAGCAACTCCTGAAAGGGGCGCTTTTCTTCCCGGGCTTTATTCAACAGTTTCTGACGAACGGACGCGCCGGTGTTTTTGGCCATCGTGATCTCCTTTCACTTTGGTTATTCCGTTGATGGACTGATTCCATTCAAAGCCTGGCTTCGACATAGGGGGCCATCACATTGGCGACCCGGCAAATTCTGGCGTATTCCATCAGCTTACCCGGAAGGAAAGTTTTGCGGGTTCGGTAAAGCTCCAGAGCCTCCAGCACCACATCCATACCGATGCGGTTCCGGAACTTGAAACAGTCCGCCAGGGTTTTTTCCGGGCTGTAGACGTTCAGGGTAATGCCATCCACATCCACCTGTTCAATGCCTGCGCTAAAAGCCCGCCCGGAGAACCGGTACCCGGCCACCGGCGGGTAATCCAAAACCGGGAGGCGGGCATCCCGCTCGACAGCCAGATGCACCTGGTGGGGAATCTGCGTGGTGATGCCGTGCCAGTCCAGCGCGGAAGTCAGGCAAAGCACCGCATTCGGGAACCGAGTAGCGGCAGCCACCAGGTCCGGGTTTTCTATCGGAGGCAGGTCTGCCAGCCGGTACAGACCACGGCTGACCGGCTCAATCAGCCCCTCGTCCCGGAGCTCATAGAACTGATACCGACTAAAACCCCGGGCCAGCGCTTCACTCAGGCGAAGCTGTCCGCCGTGCTGGCGAAACAGGGTTTGGAGTTGTGCCCGGGATGATCGGGCAGAGCCGGAGTCAGACAAACCGTCACCACTTATTGATATCTGGTGACAGTTTGTCTGATTAGCGTATAAGGTTCAAGCGGCGGCTTCGTCGGCTCTATCCGGCTGATCACTCTGCATGGAGGGTGGCAACTGAATATCCAGGTTTTCCACGGAGAGTTTGCCGGAGATCAGGCGGGGGAGGAGTTGGTTCTTCGTTTTCTCTAGGTTGTCGTTCATTTTGATCAACGATTTTTTCTGATCGTAAAGAGGCTTCACCAGCTCTTCGAATTGCTCGATCAATCCGCTCTTCGAAACCAACACTTCGTTTGAATAGGCTTGTTTTCGATTCAAACCCGGTACGGCTGCATCGTTATTAATGAAGTTAACGGAATGCAGGAGGTAATATAGGAAGTGATCGCTAAGATCAGACTCCACATAATAAACAGTATCGATTGGGTAAAAGAGCCTGTAAACCAAATTGTGT
>NZ_DFMB01000059.1:0-6629 GCF_002375325.1 Marinobacter sp. UBA3604 | reverse complement strand
GGAAACGTCGATGCCTTCGCCCTCATGACAAGTGATTCCGACTTTACGCCCCTCGTCATGCGAATTCTTGAGGCCGGCCTACCAGTTTTTGGCTTCGGCGAGCGCAAAACTCCAATGCCCTTCGTCAACGCCTGTTCGCAATTCATCTACACAGAGAACCTGCGCGAAGACCCAGAGGAAACAGACAATACCAGCAACGGCGGCGCCCCAAAGTCGACGGTAGAAACTAAATGGGGACGCAACAAACTTCGAGGCGATACAGTCTTGGTGCGGACTCTTCGAACTGCGGTGGAACAAACGGCTGATGACGATGGTTGGGCCCATCTCGGCGAGGTTGGCAAATACATTTCAAATAACAGCTCCTTCTCCCCCGTGAATTACGGATACAAGAAGCTAAGCGAACTCGTCAGAGCCAGTGAACTCTTTGACATGAGCGTGCGGGATAAGAACGTTTTCTATATCAAAAGCCCCGAAAAATAGGTCTGTCCCAGTTTTCCTGAATCCAGGATTTAAGGCCAGCATGTCGCGTTTCAGCAGTTGCCCTTTTTCGCCTGGCCCGGTGGGCAGAAATGGCCACCAGACTTCCGGTAAGGCCGGCGATCATCGTAGTCATGACGACGGCGATCATGGTCGCGATCGTATTCTCTATGATCTCTGGTGGTAATGGCTGTTCCGGTTGCCGCACCGAGGGCACCGCCGAGAATAGCACCATCTCTGCCACCTACCTCGTTGCCGATGGCAGCCCCAATTGCTCCGCCAATACCGCCGCCTAGCGCGGCGTCAGCTGTGTCACCCGCAACGGCCCCCAATGAGGTGGCACTCAGAGATAAAAAAACGAGCAGTGATTTCATTTTCATTGATATAAATCCCATTGTTCAGGTGGTCTGATCTGCCCGGTATGACGGGAAGGAGACCATCTTCTCCATCCTCCCATCAGGCACTTGCCAGTTTTATGAACCATTTGAGAATACCAGAAATACACGCTGCCCCACCTATTACTTTTTATTTATTTTTCAATATGTTACGAAATCTTAAGGGATGCGCACTCCTTTCAGTTACAGCCACTGGCCGATCTGGACCTGCATCGGATTCGGGTACTTCATGTACGGTAGGCGCACAAAAAACATCGTCACCCGTTACTGCGGCATTGGGATGATTCTGTACCCGTACCTTGCAAGCAGCTCCTGGGAGATGTTGGCAGTGGGTGACGGGCTGATGTTGGTGCCGCGGTTTGTAGAGATTTAGAGGGCCGCGGGAGAAGATAGCTCTGTCCCAGTTTTCAAAAGGAGCCCAGACACATGGCACAGCAACCCCCGGTCATCCTCATAACAGGCGGCGCCCAGGGCATCGGCAAGGGTATTGCCGCCCATTTCCTGGACAAGGGCTGGCGAGTGGTGGTCCTGGACCAGAATGCAGAAGCCATCAGCGCATGCAGACAGGATTTCGGCGATCCGAACAACCTGCTACTGATCACCACGGATGTATCCCGCGAGCCCGACGTAGCCTCGGCCGTAGAGGAGGCCGCGCGATGGGGCCAGGGGCTGGATGCTCTGGTCAATAATGCGGGGATCGCAGATCCAGACACTGGCCCCATAGAAATGCTTGAACTGGATCAGTGGCAACGAAGAATCGACGTCAACCTGACCGGCGCCTTTTTATTGGCAAAGCACGCGATACCGCACCTGCGCCAACGCCGGGGCAGCATCGTCAACATCGCCTCTACCCGCGCCTTGCAGTCCGAGTCCAATAGCGAGGCGTATGCGGCAACCAAGGGCGGCCTGCTCGCCCTGACCCATGCTCTGGCTGTGAGCCTGGGGCCCGACGTGCGGGCCAACAGCATCAGCCCGGGCTGGATAGATGTCACTGCCTGGCAGGCTGATGCGCCTTCTGAACCGCAGCCTCTTTCCGCTACCGATCATGAGCAACACCCCAGTGGGCGTGTCGGCGAACCCGAGGACGTGGCGGCTATGGTGGCCTACCTGGTGTCGCCGGACGCAAGCTTTGTGACCGGTCAGAACTTCGTGATCGACGGCGGCATGACGCGGAAGATGATTTACGAGGACTAGGCTCCCGCCGAAGCGTTTGTCGCCAAACGTGACATTCAAGGCGACCGGCTCTGCTATCTATCCCCACATAGCTGAACTAGATTTACTTGATTAGGGATGGGTGCAGAGCGGAGTGGTCTATGCGTATCGAGCGAATGGCCGTATACACGGCGATCCTGGAATATACTGGAAAAGCCTATGCCTTCGCTGGTGGCCGCTCTCATCAGGCTTTCGAAACGACGGTGGTTGTACTTTCAACAGACACGGGCCTCGAAGGCTTTGGCGAGGTGTGCCCCTGCGGCCCCAACTACATGCCGGCGTTTGCCGAGGGCCTTCCCTCCTGCCTGTCCCTGCTCGCTCCTGAAATACTCGGCCAGGACCCGCGGCAAGTGTCAGTCATCCAGGAACGGATGAATCAGGCCCTTACCGGCCAGGCTGTTGCCAAAGCGGCCATCGATATTGCCTGCTGGGATCTACTGGGCAAGGTGTCCGGACTTCCGGTTTACACCTTGCTTGGCGGGCTTCAATCGCCCTCCATGCCCTTGCACCGGATTGTGCCACTGGCCGAGCCAGAGGGAATGGAAGAATCACTACGACGTTACCGCGACGAGGGGTTCCGCCACATTCAAATTAAGCTGGGTCATGAGGTTGAAGAAGACATTGACCTGGTTCGCAGGCTTAACAAACTCAAAAAGGCGGATGAGCTCTGGATCGGCGATATCAACGCCGCCTGGCGGCGCGACGAGGCACTGCGATTCTCACAGGCCGTCGAGGATGTGGATATTTACCTGGAACAGCCCTGCCGCAGCTACGAAGAGTGCCTGTCGGTCCGGCGCCGTGCCAGGCATTCGATCAAACTGGACGAAGCTTTCAACACCCTGAATGAGCTCCAGCGCGGCATCAGGGACGACGCCATGGATGCCATTGCCCTCAAGGTCAGCAAATTCGGTGGACTGACGCCATCCCGGATCATTCGCGACGTCTGTGCAGATGCCGGCATACCCATGACGGTAGAAGACGCCTGGGGCAGTGGAATTGCGACGGCGGCTTACGCGCACCTGGCCGCCAGTACATCCCCCAGAGCCTTGTTGAACACCACCGATTTGCACAACTACAACACAGTGCAACTCGCCACAGGCGCCCCGGAAGTCGCCAATGGCCGCATGTGGCTCAGCGATCGACCCGGGCTGGGCGTTACACCGGACTTTGAGGTGCTTTCCCTGCGGGACGTCTACGAGTGAATGTCAGGGCGCATTTTGCTGTGGGTGTCTGCGATCACGCCGATTTGCATGAGTGGTCAAGCCCCACTTTCACGGTATAGTGCCCCCATGAATTATCCCCAACGCATCGTCTGCCTAACCGAAGAAACCACAGAGACCCTCTACGCCATCGGCGGCGCTGACGGATGGGCTGGATGCCTTGTGTGGGATTATTGATCGGGTGTGAACAGACCAAAAACGAGCACACCAACTTTTAAGATTGCCGACCAGGACCCCTGCATGCCCTCACCCAAGCAACACCGCTGGTTTCCGCTGCTTATTTTCCTGGGCGCAGCCTTCACCTTCAGTGTCACGATGATCGGCACCACCATGCCGACGCCTCTTTACCCAATCTACCAGGACCGTTTCGGGTTTTCCGACCTGATGATCACCATCATCTTTGCCGCCTATGCCTTTGGTGTGATCGCCGCACTGGTACTGACCGGGCGCTGGTCTGATCAGGTAGGCCGCCGGCCTTTACTGTTTGCGGGCCTGGCCTGCTCCATCATTAGTGACCTGGTGTTCTTGCAGGCCGATGGCCTGGCGATGATCCTGACCGGCCGGGTGCTGTCCGGGCTGTCCGCAGGGATCTTTACCGGCACGGCTACGGTGGCAGTCATTGAACTTGCCCCGCCCCACTGGCGGGAGAAAGCCACGTTCTTTGCCACGGCGGCGAACATGGGCGGGCTGGGCCTGGGGCCAATGTTAGCAGGCGCGCTTTCCCAATACCTACCCTGGCCGCTGCACCTGACCTTTCTGGTGCACATTGTCATGGCTGTGCTGGCCGTGTTCTGCATCTGGGCAGCGCCTGAGACCGTCTCGAAGCCCGCTCGCCCCAAACTGTCCATCCAGCGCCTGAACGTGCCAGCGGAAGTCCGCAGTGTATTTATTCCCGCTGCCATTGCCGGTTTCGCAGGCTTCGCCATGTGCGGCTTCTTCACATCCATCGCCCCGGCGATGATGGGCAAGGTTCTGGGCTACGACAATCGGTTGTTGATCGGCGTTGTGGCCGGCAGCATCTTCATCGCATCAACCCTGGGCCAGTTCCTGCAGGGCAGACTGCCGCTCAGGCTGCGCCTACCTCTGGGCTGCGTTTCCCTGATGCTCGGTGTGATTCCGATAGCGCTGGGCATATATACCCAGTCCCTCGCGCTGTTCATCGCCGGTGCTGTGATTGCCGGTATGGGCCAGGGCATCTCATTCCGCGCCGGCATGGGCGCCATCGCCGCCGCCAGCCCTGTGAGAGAGAAGGCAGCGGTGACGTCCACGTTCTTTGTCGTGGCCTATATCGCTATCTCGGTACCGGTGATCGGCCTGGTGTTGATGGCGAGCGTGACCAGCCTGATGACGACCGGGATCACTTTCGCCGCCGTGATGGGGTCACTGGCGGCGCTGGCTTTGGTACTGCTGATTCGGCGGGAACGGGCAGGGGGAAAATAGATCTGTCCCGGATTTTACGGCTTTTAAGATCTTGCGAACGCGGTTATATGTGGAAATACCACCTCATCATCGCCTTCCTGCCAAGACGGGAACTTGATCATGGCCTGCAGGAACACTGGATGATCCAGCCAATCCCTCAGCCATTTCTGTAAATTCGGATAGGGCAGACTGTAAAATACCTCCCGATCGACATGGGCGAACTGGCGTACAAAGGGCATGATGCCAATATCAGCGATGCTGATGTTGCTCCCCAGGAGATACCGGTTCTTGGCTAATAGGCTTTCCAACGCCTGCAAAAACACCTCACCCTTCTGCTGGTAATCCAACTGGGAGAGTTCTGGATGGCGATCCGCGTATTTATAACGATCCAACCAGTGTTTGAATTCGTTATCGTTGCGGTCGATCAGGGCATTAGCGCTTACTAAATCCGTGTTCAACAAACCCTTCGGATCACTCTGCCGCAACGCCCATTCGACGATTTCCCTGCTTTCCTCAATAACGAGCCTCTCGGAACGGTCACCTCCTGCCAGCTCCAGAACAGGAACCGTGCCCTTGGGACTGACCGCCAGCATCTGCGCCGGTTTGTTTTTTAGCACAATCTCCCGCAGCTCCACTGTCAGCCCGGCAAACAAGATCCCGAGCCTAGCGCGCATAGCGTAAGGGCAACGACGGAAAGAATATAAACGAGGCAGCGGAAAAGTAATGGCGTGTCTCCTGGCTGAATAAACGAAGCTGATCATGGGGAAAACCGGTCACAATCACCCTGGCCTGTCTTGGCTTCAGCTTATCCTTACTTTTGAATCACAGAATCCTTTCTGAGATGGAAGCCGATATTAACTGAAGCAAGGTGACGGTTGGTAGTGACTCACATTAGCTTTGAGCCATCAGGAAAGCCGAGAAAATAGATCTGTCCCGGTTTTTCGAAAAATAAATCTATCCCGGTTCTCCGGTCCAGAATACCTGCCCAGGTTTTCGACAGGTTGCGCTCAAAAGGGAGGGCCCGTATATTCCGCTCAAGTCACTGAAAAGGAACCCAACATGAAAAGGATATTCATCGTTCCCCTGCTCGCCTTGTGCCTGTTCGCAACAGGCTGCATGGCAGGCAATCTCGTCTTGTCACAAGACCTCGCCTTGGATTATCCCGAACCTGAACTGATCTCCCATACCAGCACCACCCTCATCTTCAAGTATGAAGACTGGACGATGTCTCACGAAATAGTCGACGCCGAGACCTTCTACCCTGGTATTGATCTGTCCGGCGACGCTGAACAATTCATTCGTGCGTTCTTTACTGAAGATGTTCGGCCATCTCTATCCCCCGAACTTCGGGATATGGCGATCAAGCAACGGGAAGCCTTCGATATACCCGACCATGCGGTTTATAAAGATTCGCTCGATTCATTCGACATACTGGGAGGTTATAGCGAGACCCACGGTCTTGGGCATATCTACATTTTTGACCGAGCCGCTATTCATCATATTGTCGTCAAAGGAAAAGACGCACGCTACAAACAGGTGGCGAAAAGCATCAGGGAGAGATAAATGGATATATATGATCGAGAGCACCTGACAGAATTTCTGGTGGCCCTTTTCGGTAAACAGGCCAATAGCTGGCACCCGAATGAGGAGCTGTTCAACCTCACGTATAAGCTCGTTGCCGAATCTGGCGAGTGCAGTGAGGCGATGCGCTACGTCCCCGAGCCACTGGCACCAGGAAAAGCACCTTTCAAATGGCTGAAGAAAGAAGTGCGGTCCAAATTCCTGAAAACACTCCAGGAAAACAGAGAGCAATACGTCATATGTTTGCGTGGAGCCGCGTACAACATGGCGCTGGAGTTCAAAATGGCAGCGCAAGGCGTGTAGTGTCAACGCCGGTTTAAAAGTG
>NZ_DFMB01000034.1:0-22233 GCF_002375325.1 Marinobacter sp. UBA3604 | reverse complement strand
TAACTCCCCCTCCTACTCGATTAACGAGGCGCGGGATATCGTTAGACTGTCGCCACACCCGAAGCGAGCCGGGTATCCAAGATCCAACAACGGTAAAACGGACCGATGACGCAAGCCCCTCCGGAACAGCCCACAAATACGCCAGACAGCAAGGCCGCCGTAAAAGCCATCATGGAGCAGCTCGATGCCTGCAACCAGTTGGAAGCCGCCCGTATTCACAAGTTGGTAGCCCGGAAAAAAGGGCGTCCGGGGCAAAAGGACCTCGAGAAGATGGCGCAATGGCTCGATCGGGGGCAAGCGCGCGTCACAGAGCGCCAGGCTATGCATAAGCCGGCCACGTTCCCGTCATCGTTGCCAGTGTCCGAACGGGTCGATGATATTCGTGAGGCCATCGAACAGAACCAGGTGGTGATCATTGCCGGCGAAACCGGTTCCGGTAAGACCACCCAGATTCCCAAGATCTGTATGAACAGCGGTCGGGGTATTCGCGGGCTGATCGGCCACACCCAGCCCCGCCGGATTGCCGCTCGTACCGTAGCCGGTCGTATTGCTGAAGAGCTTGGAGAACAGACCGGCGGCCAGGTGGGGTATCAGGTGCGTTTTACCGACACCACGTCCGACCAGTCCCGGGTGAAAGTCATGACCGACGGCATCCTGCTGTCGGAAGTCCAGCACGACCGGTTCCTGGACCGTTACGATACCCTGATTATTGATGAGGCCCACGAACGAAGCCTTAACATCGACTTTCTGATGGGCTACCTGAGGCAACTGTTGCCGAAACGGCCCGATCTGAAGGTCATCATTACCTCTGCCACCATCGAAGTGGAACGCTTCAGCGAGTTCTTTAATGGCGCGCCGGTCATTGAAGTCAGCGGGCGAACCTATCCGGTAGACGTGCGTTACCGTCCTCTCACCGGCGATGAGGACGATCGGGACCAGGGTTGGACGGATGGCGTGCTGCGTGCGATGGAGGAAATCGAACAGCACGAACGTGCAGAAAAGCAGCCACCGGGCGACGTACTCGTATTCCTGCCCGGCGAGCGGGAAATTCGCAGCCTCAGCAAGGTACTGCGACACGCCGAGCTGCGCCATACCGAAGTTCTACCATTATATTCTCGGCTCAGTAACCAGGAACAGAACCGGATATTCCAGGGCCACCGGGGCCGTCGGATCGTGCTCTCGACCAACGTCGCGGAAACCTCCCTGACGGTGCCCGGCATACGCTATGTTATCGATACTGGTGTGGCCCGTATCAGCCGTTATAGCGTGCGTTCCAAAATTCAGCGCCTGCCCATTGAGCCGGTGTCCCAGGCCAGTGCCAACCAGCGTGCCGGGCGCTGTGGCCGGGTAGCTCCGGGGATTTGTTTCCGGCTCTACGACGAAACCGATTTCATCAATCGGCCTGAGTACACCGATCCGGAGATTCTGCGCACCAATCTGGCCTCCGTTATATTGCAGATGACTACCTCGGGGCTGGGGGATATCCGCCATTTCCCGTTTCTGGAGCCACCAGACCGTCGCCTGATCAACGATGGCTACAAACTGCTCGAAGAGCTCGGTGCCGTGGATGACAAGCGACGTGTGACGAACCTTGGCCGCACCATGGCGCGCCTGCCGCTGGACCCCAGGCTAGCGCGCATGCTGGTGACGTCGTCGGAACAGGGCAGTCTGGCTGAAACCTTGGTGATCATTGCGGGCCTGAGCGTCCAGGACCCGAGAGAGCGCCCCCAGGACAAACAGCAGGCTGCCGATCAGGCCCATGCGCCGTTCAACGATAAGGAATCGGATTTCCTGACCCTGCTGAATATCTGGAATTTCTACGAGGAACAGCGCCAGGAACTGTCCCAGAATCAGCTGAAGAAGGTCTGCCAGAAAAGTTTCCTGTCGTGGATGCGGATGCGGGAATGGCGCGACATTCACCGGCAACTGACGCTGATCTGTCGTGAGCAGAAACTGAAACTGAACAGAGATGCGGCCAGTTACGAGTCTTTGCACAAAGCCATTCTCGCGGGCTTACTGGGCCAGGTGGCGGTGAAACTCGAAAAGAAGGAGTATCTGGCCACCCGCAACCGCAAGGTCATGATCTTTCCGGGCTCAAAAGTGTCGAAAACCGGCCCGAAATGGATTGTGGCGGCGGAAATCGTAGAAACCAGCCGGGTGTTCGGGCGAGTGGTGGCCAAGATTGAGCCGGAATGGATTGAACCCCTTGCCGGGCATGTGGTGAAGCATCACTTTTTCGAACCCCACTGGGAGCAGAAACGTGCCCAGGTTATGGGCTATGAAAAGGTCAGCCTCTACGGCCTGGACATCATTGCCAAACGCCGTATTCCCTACAGCAAGGTGGACCCGGCTGAGTGTCGCAACCTGTTCATCCGCCGTGCCCTGGTGGAAGGCGATTATCAGTCCAAAGCGCCCTTTATTGCCCGTAACCGCGAACTGTTGGACACCGTCGAAAACCTGGAGCGCAAGACGCGGCGGCGGGATCTTCTGGTGGAGGACGAGGTGCTGGTGGCGTTCTATGATCAGCGCTTGCCAGCGGATATCGTCAGCGGTCGGCATTTTGAAAGCTGGTGGAAACAGCTCAGTGCCGACCAACTCCGTGACATGGAATTGACGGAGGCAGATATCCTCCAGCGCCCGGTGGATGAGCAGGCGGGCTCATTGTATCCGGACTACCTGGAGTGGGAAGGGGTGAGATACCCCCTGAGTTATGAGTTCGAACCCACCAGCGAGCGCGACGGCGTTACGCTCCAGGCACCGGTGATGGCCCTGAAACAGCTTCCGGCGCGGCGGCTTGAATGGCTTGTGCCGGGGCTCTTGAGGGAGAAGTGCATC
The DNA here is from genome assembly GCF_002375325.1 of Marinobacter sp. UBA3604. NCBI lineage: Bacteria > Pseudomonadati > Pseudomonadota > Gammaproteobacteria > Pseudomonadales > Marinobacteraceae > Marinobacter > Marinobacter sp. UBA3604. The sequence goes on along the minus strand of NZ_DFMB01000034.1, from coordinate 19,398 downwards.
GCACTGGTCAAAGGCCTTCCGAAGGCGTTGAGGCGCAACTTTGTACCGGTACCGGATTTCGTGGACGCGGCCCTGGAAAACCTTCAGCCTTCAAACGAGCCATTGGCGCTGCAGCTGGGCGAACAGCTCCGGCGAATGACAGGTGTCAGGATTGACGTTGATGCCTGGCCACAGGAAGACTTGCCGAAGCACCTGAGAATGAATCTCCGGGTTGTTGACGACGCCGGTAAGCCCATTGCTGAGGGGCGGGAAACCGAGAAGCTGCAGAGTGAGCTGGAAGGGCGGGCAGAAGCCGCCTTGTCATCGGCAACCCGCAGAGAGCCCTCGACTGAGCCAGCGAGCACATCGACGTGCTGGGATTTTGGGCCGCTGCCTGAATCCGTCAGGACCGAAAAAGGCGGTATGGAAGTCACCGTATTTCCGGCACTGGAGGACATCGGGGATTCCGTGCGCCAAACACGGTTTCTGGACCGACTTACGGCAGAGGACTCAATCCGCAAGGCGGTGGCGCGACTGATTTTGATTCGGCTGGGCAACACGCTGGAGGACATCGAGCGGCGGCTGCCGAACTTCAAGTCATCGGCGCTGATGTTCGCGCCGGTCGGAAAAGCCCGGGTGTTGCTGGACGACCTGCTGCTGGCCACGGCGATGCAGCATTTTGTGCCCGACGACGTGCCTCGTGACGACAAGGCGTTCGAGCGCGCATTTAACGCCGGCAGGGCGGAGTTCGTACCGGCGCTTGAACAGGCCGACGAGCGGCTGCACCAGGCCATGACGGGCTATCATGGCGTGATGAAACAGCTCAAGGGGAAAATCAACCTAGCGCTCGCAAACAGTATGGCAGACTTGAAGTTTCAGCTGCAAAATCTTGTATACCCAGGTTTTATTGTTGCCACGCCGCCGGAATGGCTTGCCCATTTTGGACGTTATTTTGAGGCAGCCAGCATTCGTTTTGAGAAAATGCCAAGGGAGCTTGGGCGAGAGCGGGAGTTCCTGCATACCATGGAGCCGCTCTGGTCTCGCTATGCCAGCAAACGCGATGAGCAGCGGCGCCAGGGGATAAGGGACCCGGAACTGTTGCTCTATCGCTGGATGCTTGAGGAATTTCGGGTATCTTTCTTTGCACAACAGCTGGGTACGGCCGTGCCGGTATCGGTCAAGCGTCTCGACAGGCAGTGGGAGCAGACGCGCGTGTAAGCCGGTCACGTTTGCGGGCAAAACGTTTAGACTGTGTTAGTATTTGGGCAATATTGGTGCAGTTCGATTGTTCGTTTTTACAACTATGACGTGGGGTTAGCGTGATTAGAGCCGTTATCAGCGGGACCGGGTTGTACACACCGCCAGCAACCATTACCAACGACGAGTTGGTGGAGGCGTTCAATGCCTTCGTCGAACTCCACAATGCACGCCACGCTGACGAAATTGCCAGTGGCGATCTTGAGCCCCTGCAGCCGTCTTCGTCCGCTTTTATTGAAAAAGCGTCCGGTATCAAGCGTCGCCATGTGATTGACAAGCAGGGCATCCTCGACCCTGAACGGATGTGCCCGGATATACCGGACCGACCCAACGAAGAACCGTCGGTGCAATGCGAAATGGCGCTGGCGGCCTGCGAAGAGGCCCTCAAACAGGCCGGGAAAACCGCGGCCGATGTCGATGCGGTCATTGTTGCCTGCTCCAACATGCAGCGCCCGTACCCGGCTATCTCTGTTGAGGTTCAGGACGCCTTGGGTATCGACGGCTTCGCTTACGACATGAACGTGGCCTGCAGTTCCGCGACCTTTGGGCTACAGGCGGCGGCGAACGCTGTTGAGAACGGCACGGCCAGGGCGGTACTGGTGGTCAGCCCGGAAATCTGCTCCGGTCATCTGAATTTTCGCGACCGGGACAGCCACTTTATTTTTGGTGACGCCTGCACGGCTATCCTGGTGGAGCGGAACGCCGACGTAGCGGAGGGGAAGGGCTTTGAGGTTCTCGGTACCAGCCTGAAAACCAAGTACTCCAATAACATTCGTAACAACTATGGCTTCCTGAACCGAGGCGATAAAGAGGGCATCAACAAGCCGGACAAGCTGTTCGTGCAGCAAGGGCGTAAAGTGTTCAAGGAAGTGTCGCCGTTGGTGGCGGAGACAATTCTCAAACAGCTGTCCAGCCTGTCGTTGTCGCCGGATGACCTCAAGCGGATGTGGCTGCACCAGGCCAACCTGAACATGAACCAACTGATCGCCCGCAAGGTGTTGGGGCGCGACGCGGACACGAAAGAGGCGCCGGTCATTCTGGATGAGTACGCCAACACCAGTTCCGCCGGCTCAGTCATTGCCTTCCACAAACATAAGGACGACTTCGACTCTGGCGAACTGGGTGTGATCTGTTCGTTTGGGGCAGGCTATTCCATCGGCAGCGTTGTGATTCGCCGCCGATAGAAACGGAGTTAACGATAGGCGGCTCTACCCGGCCGCCAGTGCCCTGAGTTTGTCAGGCAACGCCATTGATGTGCGTTTGGTGCGGTCAAACCAGACAATCTTCGCATAACCTTCCGCGTAAAGTGTGCCGGTCTCGATATCGGTCAGAGTATGATAGGTGTCGAGGCTGGTATTGCCCGCTTTGTCGGCGTATGTTCTGACCTCAACGGTTACCGGGTGGGCCAGTTCCTTCAGAAAGGTGGCGCTGGTCTTTATAATGACCGGACCGTCGGGGTCGTTTTCCGCGCCCAGCTCCAGGGATGCCAGCCAGGTGATGCGGGCTTCCTCGAAAAAGCGGAAATAAACCGTATTGTTGGCATGGCCGTATGCGTCCATATCTCCCCAGCGCAAAGGCATGGAGAGTGTGCTAACCAGATTCCCGGGTACTGACATCGGGGCTACTCCTGAAGCAAGGGGTTAATAATAAAAAAAAGAACGCCGGTATTTTCGACGAACAGAGACAGTTTTCACAACCTCAGGTCTGACGATGAGAGACATTTTTTTCCGGCACCCAGCAATTGGCGCCCTGATTTTCATCTGCCTGTTTTCAGGCAATGCGGTCGCACAGACCGTGCAGCCAGTCGATCCTGACATGGCGGAACGAAAGCTTGATGCCCCTCCGAGCGAGGTCGATCCCTATGAAGACTGGAACCGGAAGGTCTATGGCTTCAACGAAACCATCGATAACTGGTTCCTCCGCCCCGTTGCGAAAGGGTATCGAGCCATTATGCCGGGCTTTGCGGATCGCGCTGTCACTAATTTTTTCAATAACCTGAGTGAAATACGTAACCTCGCCAACAGTATCTTTCAGCTGAAGGGCGAGTCGGCCGTCGTAGCGGCGGGTAGATTTACTTACAACACGGTTTTTGGCCTGGGCGGGTTGATAGATGTGGCCACCATGTTCGATTTGCCTGAGCGCCCGGAGGACTTTGGCCAGACCCTGGGTTACTGGGGCCTGGATTCTGGACCTTACCTGATGCTGCCGTTTTTGGGGCCGTCGAATCCGCGGGACTTTGGTGGGTTTGTATCCGACAACCTGTTGTTGCCCTCAGCCTGGGACCTGGCTGAAACGCCGGATGTCTATTATGCAAGGGCGCTTCAGATTGTTGACAAGCGTGCCGATCTGATCCCTGCGGAAGGGTTCATTTCCGGTGACGGCTACACGTTCGTGAGAAACGCGTACCTGCAACGGCGGGCTTACCTGATCAACGATGGCAGAACCGTAGATGATCCTTTTGCCAGCGATGACAATGAGGATTTGATGCTCGAGGATTTCTGACGCATCGAATCGGCTGGAACAACGGAGGTTTACCAGATGGTTGATGACCGCATCCGGAAATTCCGCAAAATGCTGGCGGAGGCGCCCAATTACGAAGTCTGGAAGGCCGCGGCGCTGGAGCTGGATTTCCTTGAGGGCAATGTGGAGTGGAAGGAGGAATTTGGCTCCGACCTTTACCATTACGAGCTCATCTACGACCGGCTCAGCAACCTCCGCACCTACCGGCAGCAGAATGATTTCGAGCGCCTGAAGCGCGCGCTCAGGGAAGGGCTGCACCACGACCTGGGGAACATGGGTAATACCGCCCTGTACACCCGCTCACGGGTCGGCACCAAGCATCTTATCGAGGAATACATTACCCAGGTCTGCGAGTCGCTCGATTTCCTGTGTGACACCAAAGTACCGGGATTCCCAGTGGCCGAGAAGCTGCAGTTCTTCCGCGATACCCTGACCAGTTACGGTCGCCCGGCCTTGCTGCTCAGCGGCGGTGCCACGCTGGGCATGTTCCATTTCGGCGTTATTAAGGCACTCTGGGAAAAAGGACTGCTGCCGCAGGTCATTGCCGGCTCCAGCATCGGCGCCATTATCGCTGGCATACTGGGTGTCCACAGCGATGCGGAAATACCGGACATGCTGGTGCCTGAAAACCATGACATGAGAGCGTGGAAGTGGCGAGGGCTGTTCAGTGCCATCCGGGGTGATGGCCTGATGGATCAAGAGCAGTTAAAGGCGTGTCTGCGTGCCAATATCGGCGAATACACCTTCGAGGAAGCGTTCCAGAAGACCGGGCGGTCCATAAACGTGAGTGTGTCACCGGTCCAGACCCACCAGAAAGCCCGTTTGTTGTGTGGCTACACGTCACCCTATTTGTTGGTCTGGAGTGCTGTGCTGGCCAGCGCGGCGGTACCGGGTATCTTTCCGCCGGTACCGTTGATGAAGAAAGACATTCAGGGCAATGTGCTGCCCTACATGTCGCGGCTGAAGTTCGTGGACGGGTCGGTAGTCAGCGACTTGCCCATCGAACGGCTGATGCACCTTTACGACGTGAACTTCACCATTGTCAGCCAGACCAATCCCCATGTGGTGCCTTTTCTGAACCGGCGAGGCCGGGATGAAAAGATCAATGTCGCCAATCTCCCGATGCACCTGCTGAAATCGGAAATCCAGTTCCATGGCCAGGGCCTGTTCGATTATCTGCGAAAACGCGTTCAGCCGGAAATGCTTCGGCAGGTAGCGGGCCAGATGTACACCATCATGGGGCAGCGCTATTCCGGGGATGTCACCATTTCCCCGACGTATCGTCTTCGTGACTACCGTCGCATGTTATCCAACCCTGATCCGGCGTGGGTGCGGGAGATGATACTGCAGGGCGAGCGTGCGACCTGGCCCAAGATCTCAATGATTCGTTCCCACGCCAGAATCTCCAAAACCCTGGAGCGATGCATTCGCCGGTTGAAATCCGAACAGCGCCGCTCCACAGCCGAACTGAGACTGGTAAGCAATGCGGATTCCGGCACTTCATGAGATGACAGCCCCGGGAGCCGGGCGGTATGATACCGCGATAGCCGGGGAGCCCGATGGCGGCTCCCGCAAGCTCCGCCTGAGCACCTGACTGGACACGCATGTACTACGATTTCTTCGGTTTTCGGGAGCCCCCGTTTTCCATAGCCCCGGACCCCCGCTATCTGTATCTGAGCGAACGCCATAAAGAAGCGCTGGCGCATCTGATGTATGGCGTGCAGGGGCAGGGCGGTTTTATCGTGATCACCGGAGAAGTCGGCACTGGCAAGACCACGGTCAGCCGTTGCTTCATCGAGAATGTGCCGGATCATGTGGATATCGCACTGGTCCTGAATCCGAGGTTGTCTGCCCGCGAGCTGCTGTCCTCCATTTGCGATGAGCTGGAGATTGCCCATCCGGTTGGATCATCCATCAAAGAACTGGTGGGACTGATCAACGATGACCTGCTCAAGGCCCACGCAGCGGGCCGACATAAGGTTCTGATGATTGATGAAGCCCAGAACCTGTCCGCTGAAGTGCTTGAACAGCTCCGACTGCTCACTAATCTTGAGACCGCCGAGAAGAAATTGCTGCAGATTGTGCTGTTGGGGCAACCCGAGCTGCAGGATATTCTGGCATTGCCGGAATTGCGACAGTTGAATCAGCGGGTGACGGCGCGTTATCACCTCGACGCCCTCGGCCGCGCGGAGATAGAAGCCTACCTGCGTTACCGGCTCAGCGTGGCGGGCCTTCGCGGCGAAATTTTTACCGATCGCGCCATTCGGGCTTTGTACCGTGCCAGCCATGGTGTGCCGAGACTGATTAACCTGATCAGTGACCGTGCGTTGCTGGGTGCCTATGCCGAAGGTGAGCACCAGATCACGGCCCCCCATATCCGTAATGCCGCCCGGGAAGTGAGTGGCCAGAGCTTGTCCGGTCGCACTGGGCGATCAAGCCAATCCCATGCCCTGGCAGTGGCCGCGGGCCTGCTGATGGCCGTCATCATGACCACCTGGCTTTTTATAGGCCCTCCAGGGGCCGGCGGGGCCGCGCCCGATACCGTCGTCGAAGATCAGAGCGCGCCGCTGGCGGGTAGTATCGAGCGGGTAGAGCCGGATGAGCCCGTTGCAGGGCTATCAGAATTGGTTCGCGAAGCCGGGCCGGAAGTCAGTGAATCAACCGAAGAGGAAGCGCTGCCCGGATTTGAGTTCCCGGACCAGGCAATGTCATTACCCGTGGCTTTCCGCGAGCTGTTCGAGTTATGGCGGCTGGATTACCGCGCCTCGGAAAGCCCGGTGGCGTGTGAGTTCGCAGAGGGGCAGGGCCTGCGCTGCCTGCAGAATAAGGGAGCACGGCGAAGCCTGGAATTTCTGGACCGACCAGCAATACTTCAGCTTCGAAACGGAAAGGGAGACAGTCACTACGCAGTTTTGAGTGGCCTCCAGGACAATCGTGCCACCATCGAATTGCCGAGTGGCCGCCAGGTGGTTACCTTTTCCAGCCTGGAGCCCTATTGGTTTGGCGAATTTACGGTGCTCTGGGAAGCACCCGCTCATGCGTTGGGCGATGCTTCCGGCAGCGAACAGGGTAATGCCAGAGTGTCCGAACAGATATGGATGGGGTCCAGGATGATGGAGCTCGCCAACCGATACGCCGAAAGCCGGCAGGAAGAGAACCGCGTTAACCGTATGGCGATTGAAGAGCAGGTCCGTTGGTACCAGCGGCAAAGAGGTCTGACGGTGGACGGTATTGCCGGCGCCATGACCATTATCCAGATGAATAACGACCTGGATTCCGCGGTGCCCCGGCTGACGTCGGCAAAGATGGTGAACTGACATGTCCTATATTCTTGATGCGCTCAGAAAATCGGAAACTGAAAGGCGACAGGGGCGCATCCCCGACCTGGGACAGCAGGTACAACTCATCCACAAGCCCAGGAAAAAGTCGATTCCGGTTCTGGTATGGGTGGCGCTTGGCCTGGTGCTCAACGCGGCCGTATTGGCCTGGATTTTCTGGCCCCAGGGCCGTCCGGCCTCGCCGACGGATCAGACAATCCCGTCGGCTGGTATTGCTGCGCCTGAACCGACCGTTGAACCGGTCATTGTTAACGGTGAACCGGAACCTTTGCGCCAGGCATCAGCGCCCGAACGTGTCCAATCACCTTCGACCAGTGACACTCTTGAGGATGCTATCGAGATTCCAACACCGGGAGCGAACACCGAGTCTCCAATGGATGCGGTCGTGGAAACCGATGACGTGGATGGGCCGGAGCGACCAACGGTTATTGTGCCGAGGCCGCGTGGGCCAAGTGCCATTAACCCCAGCGAGCCGGAAGGCGCTAACGCGCGAACGGCGCCGCACCTTGTAGAACTTCCACTTTCCTTCCAGAAAAGGGTGCCTGATCTTATTTTCAACAGCCATATTTATGCGTCTGCGCCGTCGGCCCGCCGGGTCATGATCAATGACAACTACCTGCGCCCAGGGGAGTCGTTTTCCGGTATCACCGTTGAACGGATTACCGAGGAAGGCGTGGAGCTGAGCATGGATGGCCGCCGCTTCCGGGTGGGTGTGGTTCGCAACTGGGTGAGCCCCGACTAATGGCACTCACCGAGGACGTCAAACAACTGATTCAGCAAACCTACCGTGACGTGTTGGCCGGTAAGGACATCCGCGCCCGCTATGGTCAGCGCCTGATGATCGCCGAGATTGCCCGCTACATGGGCGAGATCACCGAAAACGACGGCCAACGCACGTCGCCGGCAGGCACCTGTGTGGTGGAAGCGGGTACGGGAACCGGTAAAACCCTGGCCTATCTGATTGCCGCCATTCCCGTGGCCCGGGCCCTCGGTAAGACACTGGTGATATCAACGGCGACGGTTGCCCTGCAGGACCAGATCGTCCACAAGGATCTTCCGGACCTGAAAAAGCACAGCAAACTGGATTTCTCCTGGACCCTTGCCAAAGGCCGCGGCCGCTACTTGTGTATGTCTCGTCTCGAAGCCCGCCTGCATGACGAGGGGAACGGCGACAGCGATACCATGCCGCTGTTCCTGCTGGATGGGCCCGGTAAGGAGGAGCCTGGCACCCGCGCCTATTTTGAGGACATGCTGGCCAGTTATGGGTCCCGCAAATGGGATGGTGATCGCGATCATTGGCCGGATCAGATACCCGATGATATCTGGCGCCAGGTCACCACCGACCATCGTCAGTGTACCAATCGCCACTGCAGCTATTTCGACAGCTGTGCCTTTTTTGATGCCCGCAAGGGCCTGGACGAAGCTGACATTGTGGTGGCGAACCACGACCTGGTGCTGGCAGACCTTGCTCTTGGCGGTGGTGCCATCCTGCCGGAGCCGGAAAATGCGTTGTTTATCTTTGATGAGGCGCATCACCTGCCGGACAAGGCACTGAATCACTTTGCCGCGTCAGTGCCGCTGAATGCCACCCGTCAGTGGCTCAAGCAGTTATCCCAGGCACTGGGGAAGATGCAGCCGTTCCTGACGCCAGGTACTCAAGCCGCTAAAACCATCGACAGGATCAGTTCCGCCTCCCGTGAAGTGGATATCTGCCTGACGAAGGTGTACGACGAGGCCGAACAGAATACCGGTTGGGAGTTTAATGAGGAGCGACGCTCCGCCCAATGGCGCTATCCCGAGGGCGAATTGCCCGAGCTGCTTGCGGGCTTGGCGGTGGAAACCCGGGTAGCGACGGCCACCCTGGTTCGCCAGCTTGGTGTAATGGTGGACGAATTACAGACGGCCTTCGATGAACGCAAGGCCAGTGATGTCGATCGCGATACTGCGGAATCCTGGTATCCGGTGATTGGATCGTTCCACAGCCGTGCTGAGGACCAACTGCGGTTATGGGCCGCGTGGTGTGACAACCCGGGCCAACCAGCCAGTGAGTCAGCGGAAGGCGAGGATGCTGCGCCAGAGCCGAAGAAGCGGTCCGGGCCACCGGCCGCCCGGTGGTCGGTGCGGCAGCGCTGGGAGCACGCAGAAGACATTACGCTCTACAGTAGCCCGGTGCTGGCGGACAGCCTGCTTTATTCCAGGCTCTGGTCGCGGGCCTATGGCGCCGTGCTGACCAGCGCAACCCTGACAGCCCTTGGGCGCTTTGACCGGCTCAAGGCCAGAGCAGGCCTGCCCGAAGCCAGCCGCTTCGTGGTGGTGCCCAGTTCCTTCCGCTATGGCGAAATGGCAACCGTGGAAGTGCCTGCCATGACCGCCATGCCCACGGACGACAGCTTCACGGATCAAGTGGTGTCGCGGCTACCGGCTTTGTGGACCGGAGAGAAGGCGACCCTGGTGTTGTTTACCTCCAGGCGCCAGATGCAGTTGGTGCGGGATGCCCTGGCGCCGGAATACCCGGATCTGATCACTACCCAGGACGATATGGCCAAGGGCGAGGTCCTGCGCCGCCATTGCAGCCGTGTGGATGAGGGGTTGCCCAGCGTGTTGTTTGGTGTGGCGAGTTTTGCCGAGGGCATTGACCTGCCTGGCAAGTACCTGAGCCATGTGGTGATTACCCGCCTGCCGTTTTCGGTACCGGATGATCCCATTGAAGCCAGCCTGGCGGAGTGGGTGACGCACCGCGGCGGTAACCCGTTCATGGAAATAACCGTACCCGATGCCTCCATCAAACTGGTGCAGGCCGTTGGCCGCCTGCTGCGGACCGAGTCGGACACCGGCCGCGTCACCATCCTTGACCGTCGCATCATCGCCCGTCGCTACGGGCAGTTGTTGTTGGACGCCTTACCGCCTTTTCGGCGGATCATAGAGCCTTGATAAATTGAGTCTTGATAAATAGAGCCCTGATAAAAAGGGAGCCATAAAAAAAGAGCCAACCCATGTGGGTGGCTCTTATAGAGTGGGTCCTTATCGAACCCGGGCGTCGAAACAACGCGGAACAAGAAGTCTGAAGGCCTGAAGTTTCAGAAATCTTACCGAGGTTTCCCTCAGCGTCGAGAGCATAGTAAGGGAGGAGGGGGCGTATCCGGATCGTCCAAAGGGCGTAGAGGGCGTATAAAATTCGATAAAAATGTGACGTGTGTCACACAATGCGCCCGAAAGGCAGCGTCAGTGGATTACCAGTCAGGGCAGTAGCCGAAGTTCCCTTGCCTTTGCCAGCGCCTCGGTGCGGGAGCCGACCGCAAGCTTGCCGTAAAGGTTGCGAATGTGGGCTTTTACGGTGGTAGGCGCGACCCCCATCGTGTTTGCGATGTCCTTGTTGGCGAGGCCCTGATTGATGAGATCCAGCACTTCCAGTTCCCGCTGGCTCAGGGGTTCGGGGAGATCTGTGTTGCCCGGGGCCTCCTGCGTATCCCTCTGCGAGTCTTCCGGCTCTGTTTCAGCGGTCTCGGTCTCCGCCAGTTCAGAGAGCATGGCAGTGACCCTGCTGTTCCAGCGGCCCGGTGCCTTGAGAATTGGGAGTGCCTTGCAAAGCTGGCGGATGGTTGGACTCTCCTCCGCGAGCAGACGCATAAATCCGGCCTCTGATGCCCGCTGGATGGCCTGGGCCAGCACCTGTTCTGCTTCTTTCGTTTTTCCTTCGGCGAACAACGCCTCGCTGTAGACCAGTTGGATTTCCACCAGGTGGCGGTAGTGCTGTTCCTGCTCCGCGCTGAGTCGAAGAGGGGCCAGTGTTGCAATGGCGTCGGCCGGGTGGCCCAGCGCCACCTGAACACGGGCAATGCTGATTTGGTTCTGCTCCCGGTTCAGCGGATTGGTGAACCGGTCAGTGCTCACCTGTTGCACCCATTTTTTCGCCAGATCCAGGTGACCGGTGGCGAGATAGCAACGAGCCAGCATGGCAGAGCAGGCGGGCGGCTCGAACAGGATGTGGTCCCGACGGCGTTTTGCCACGCTGGCCGCATCTTCCAACGCTTCCATGGCCTCCTGGTAGCGCCCTTCACTGAAGGCCAGGTGGCCACGCACGTACTGTATAACCACGTGCTGCCCGGGTTCGGTGCCATTGTTGACGTGGTCCAGCAACGGGGCCAGGTAGGAGGCGGCCAACTGGGGTTCGTTGCGCTCCCGGTAGATCTCGATCAGGGCGCTGTTCTGCCAGCATGAAATCAACATGGGTTGGCGGGGGTCGCTGTGGTGCTGGTCGACCCATTGCCGCACACGGGTACAGGTATCCAGGGCTTCGTCGATATCGCCCCGATTGTACTGAATCCAGGCAAGCAGGCCGCCGCTTGAGAGTACGGTACTGGGTTTGCGTTCCAGTTCCCCATAACGCACAGCGGAGGTCAGGGCATCCTCGGCGGCCGCCAGGTCACCCTGGCCGTAATAGTCCAGTCCCACCCCGTAGTAGGTCACGGATTTCAAGGGGATGCGGGTGTGGTCGATGTCACGCAATACCTGTTGGGTCAGGTCGCTGGCGCTCTTATCGTCGTTTTTTGATCGCGCCAGGTAAGAGCGGATCAGTGAAATCTCACTCTGCAGGCCGAGGGCGCCCTCGGCATCGGGGTGGGAATCGGCCACCTGTTTGTCGAGCATGTCTTCCAGTTCGCCCAGCAGGGGCTCCAGCATGTCCACCCGGTTGGCGAAAAACAGCGCCCACACTCTCAGCATCAACAGTTGTGGGCTGTCCTGCAGGGTGTTGGCGGGCAGGGAATCCAGCCAGCTCAGCACCGGCAGGTGAAAACCACCGTGGATCAGGTTGTTGCCGTGTTCAGCCAATACCTTTGCGAGCCAGGGCCAGTCCTGATGCTGGACAATCTGGGAAATGCCTTCCTGAACGTGGCCATGGATCAGCAACCAGTGGACTGCTCGTTGCCACTGCTTTTCGGTATCTTCCGGCTTGAACTGTCTCACCCGTTGTAACAGTGCGTCCCGGAACAGGTCGTGATAACGAAACCATTCATTGTGGGTGTCCAGCGGAATCAGGAACAGGTTTTCCCGCAGCAGCTGTTCCAGCAAGGCCTGGCTGTTGGTAGTGCCGCGAACCGCATCGCAGAGTGAGGCACACAGGCGTGGGCAACAGGCGGTATCAAGCAGGAAGTCGCGCACCGGTGCAGGTTGCTGCTCCAGCACTTCGGTCAATACATAATCGCTGATGCGGCGCTCGTCCAGGTCGATGCGTTGGTGGCCGGCCCCGGATCTCTGATCATCGATGCTACCGCCGGACAGCGCGGACAATTGCATGGCGGCCACCCACCCCTCGGTTTTGCTGCAGATCCTGCGAATCTCCAGCTCGGAGAGTTCAAGCCCCATGGTGTCGTGGAAGAAGCGCTGGCACTCCTCCTCGGAAAACGCCAGCAGGCCTGGGTGTATGTTCTCCACCCAGCGGCGCACCTGCCAGCGTGAGAGCGGCAGGGCTGGTTCGGTGCGGGATGCCAGGGTCACCAGGACCCCAGGCGGCAGGTAGTCCATGAAATACGACACCTGGCGCTGTAATTGTGGGTCACGGATAAAGTGATAGTCGTCCAGGACCAGCGACCAGGGCGCTCCATCGGCGGCGAGAACGTTAATCAGCCCGGTAATGGGGCCTTCCAGTTCCTGGAGGCTGCAATGGCTGAGTTGTTGACGGCATTGCTCCAGACCTGCGAGGCCATTGTGTTCAAACGCCCCCACCACGTACTGCCAGAATCGGCGGGGCTCGTCATCATGCTCATCCAGGGATAGCCAGGCAACGGTAGACGGTGACTGGGAGCACCATTGGCTGACCAGTGTGGTCTTGCCAAAACCCGCTGGTGCCACCACCAGATTCAACCGCTTGGCACCGTCCGGCTGCAGCAGGGCGCTCAGGCGATCCCGTTGTACCGAACGGGGATCCGCGGTTGGTCTGAGGAATTTGGTGGTTAACAGCATCGTTTCCCTGAATGCCCGTAAATGGCAAGTGTCCCGTATGGTTAATTCGTTGACCTACTGCGTGACGCTGCGGCCTCTGGCCAAGGCGTCAGTCCGCAGGTGTGGTGGTTCCACATCAAGGGCTGGCAACACGGGCCAGAGGCCGCAGCGTCTCGCCCTTCGGGAGCCACTGAGGGTCTTGATAGCCGCGTTGCGCTGGTTCGATTTGGAGCCACCAAACCTTCACCATCGCGCCTAGCTCTCAAGACCCTCAGTGGCTCAGTAGGTTAACGAATTAACCAGACGGGACACCAGATAACGGATTGTGTGCTTTGTCACAGTTAAGTCAAGGGCCGCAAAGACAAATGACGCCGTCGTCATGCTGCGTTCTGGCGTTTTTGGTCTAAACTGTGTTGGATGGGATTCTGTATACTCAATAAGAATGAAAAATCACGTTTTTATGCATATTCTTCTAATAAGATCAGCGTATACATGCCCGGTCTGTACCGGGCCTTATGGGGAGCGACAGGGTAGATGAAATTACAACAGTTGCGCTATATCTGGGAAGTTGCGCACCATGATCTCAACGTATCCGCCACTGCCCAGAGTCTGTTTACCTCGCAGCCGGGAATATCCAAGCAGATCCGTCTTCTGGAAGACGAACTGGGCCTGGAAGTTTTCGCGCGCAGCGGCAAACATCTCACTCGTATTACACCTGGCGGTGAAATTATTATTCGTGAGGCGGGTGAAATACTGCGCCGTGTGGAAGGCATCAAGAAAATTGCGCAGGAGTTCAGTAACCAGCGCAAGGGCGACCTGAGCATTGCCACCACCCATACCCAGGCTCGCTACGCGCTGCCGCCCATCATCCAGGGCTTTATTGAGTCCTACCCCGAGGTGTCCCTGCACATGCACCAGGGCACCCCCATGCAGATTTCAGAAATGGCCGCCAATGGCGCGGTGGATTTCGCCATTGCCACCGAGGCCATGGAGTTGTTCAACGACCTGATCATGATGCCGTGCTACAAATGGAACCGCAGCATCATTGTGCCGAAAGATCACCCTTTGGCGCAGAAATCCGAACTGACGTTGCCGGATCTTGCCGAATTTCCGCTGGTCACCTACGTGTTTGGCTTTACCGGCCGTTCGAAGCTGGACGAGGCCTTCCAGGCCCACGGGTTGACCCCGAAAGTGGTGTTTACCGCCGCTGATGCCGATGTGATCAAGACGTATGTGCGGCTGGGTCTTGGGGTTGGCATCATCGCCAGCATGGCGTTCGACGAGCAGAATGACCCCGATCTTGTCTGCCTGGACGCCAGTCAACTCTTCCGTCCGAGCGTGACCCGGATTGGCTTCCGCAAGGGGACGTTCCTGCGCGGTTATATGTACGATTTCATCCAGCGATTTGCTCCGCATCTGACCCGTGAGAGGGTGGATGAAGCGGTGACCCACCAGGGCAGCAGGACGGAGATCGAGGAACTGTTCAACGACATCGATCTGCCGACCTACTGACCTACTGACGGGCCTGGCTGGAAGGTTTATTCGCGGGCGATCAGGTTTCCGGCGTGTAAGCCACACTCCTTCTGCGTGGCTTCTTCCCACCACCAGCGGCCCTCGCGCTCGTGCTGTCCTGGCAGGATAGGGCGTGTGCAGGGTTCGCAGCCAATGCTGACAAAGCCCTTTTCGTGCAGTTTGTTGTAGGGGGCTTCCGTCATACGGATATAGTCCCAGACTTCCTTCGAGCTCCAGTTCGCCAGCGGATTAAACTTTACCAGCGTTTTCTCGTCCGTAGAGAAGGCGTCGTCAATCTGTACCACAGGCACGTCATTGCGGGTGCCGGGGCTCTGGTCCTTGCGCTGGCCGGTAATCCACGCATCAACCGTGGCCAGTTTTCGCCGTAACGGATTGACCTTGCGGATACCGCAGCATTCGCCATGGCCGTCTTCATAGAAACTGAACATGCCCTTGCGGGTGACCAGATCCTGCACTTCCGCAGCATCGGGGAACATCACCTCAATGTTAATGCCATAGTGCTCGCGGACCCGATCAATGAACTGATAGGTTTCCGGATGAAGGCGCGCCGTATCCAGGGTGAATACCTGAAGGTTGTCTGTCAGCTTATGGGCCAACTCAATCAGTGCGACGTCTTCCGCACCGCTGAAGGAAATGGCAATGTTGTCGTACTTCGCCAGAGCGGCCTTGAGGATAGCCCTGGGGCTCGCGCCTTCAAGCTCGGCCTGTAACTGTGCAATGTCCGTCATTTGAAAGGATCACCTGGAGTGTAAATGTGTGATAAATCTACCATTAACCGGCAACAGTCTGAAGGAATGGGGGAGTATATCGTTATAGCCGCACAGATGTACGATGCATTCCGCCCCGGTTTTTCTTATCATACCGCCTGATTCCAATCCCCGGCGGCCTTCGCCGGGCTGACCAGCGTTCAACTATCAGGAGACCATTGTGGAACTCGCGTGCCTTGACCTTGAAGGAGTACTGATCCCGGAAATCTGGATCGCGTTTGCGGAAAAAACCGGCATTGAGGAGCTCAAGGCGACCACCCGCGACATTCCCGATTACGACGTACTGATGCAGCAGCGCCTGAAACTGCTGGACCAGCACGGCTATGGCCTGCCGCAGATTCAGGAAGTGATCGGCGAGCTGGACCCACTGCCCGGCGCACGGGAGTTCCTGGATTGGCTGCGGGAGCGGTTCCAGGTGGTGATTCTTTCCGACACCTTCTATGAATTCGCCATGCCGCTGATGGCCAAGCTGGGCTATCCGGCACTGCTGTGCCACAAGCTGGAAGTAAACGAAGACGGCAGGATTACCGATTATCTGCTGCGCCAGCGTGACCCCAAGCGTCAGTCAGTGCGTGCCTTCCAGCTGCTGAACTACCGTGTTATTGCGGCGGGTGATTCCTACAACGACACCACCATGCTGGGCCAGGCGGAAGCGGGCATCCTGTTTCACGCGCCGAAGAACGTGATCGAGGAGTTCCCCCAGTTCCCGGCGGTACATACGTTTGAAGAGCTTAAGGGCGAGTTTCTGAAGGCCAGCGCCATCCATAACTGATAGCGCGGACAAGAGGCCGGGGCAAGCTCTTTGTCCTGGCTTTTCCTCCTTTGCAATTTGCCCTCTATAACGCTTCCAGTACGCTCATCAGCTTCTGAACCTTGTCCACGGATTCCCGGTACTCATCATCCGGGTCTGAATCCGCGACGATGCCACATCCCGCCCAGCAGTGAATCTTTCCTTCTGAATCCGTCATCAGGGTTCGGATTGCGATATTGCTCTCCAGGTTATTGGAAAAATCCCAACGGAAGACCGAGCCGCAGTAAGGCCCGCGACGATGTGGTTCCAGGTCGTCGATGATCTCCATCGCCCTGCGTTTGGGTGCACCCGTGATAGAGCCCCCGGGGAAGGCAGAGAGAAGGGCTTTTAACGGTGTGTTCTCTGGTTGCAGCCGGCCTTCCACCGTGCTGACCAGTTGATGGACGTTTTCATAGCTTTCGATACTGAAAAGCTGTGGCACCGTGACGGAAAACGGCTCGCAGAATCGCGACAGGTCGTTGCGAATCAAGTCCACGATCATCAGGTTTTCGGCCCGGTCCTTTTCAGCGGCGGCCAGGGATTCGGCGATCCGCTGGTCGTTCGCCGGCGAGTTCAGATCCCGGGGCCGGGTACCCTTGATGGGTTTGCTGATGACCCTGTTGCCATCTTCAATACTCAGGAACAGCTCTGGTGAAATGCTGAGGACCTGATAGGAACCAGCGTTGATGTACGCAGCGTGGGGGACCGGAACGGCCTGGCACAAAGCTCGGAACGCTGTGTACGGCTCGCCCTGGTAGCCGCCGGTGTACTTGTTGGACAGGTTGACCTGATAGCAGTCCCCGGCATGGATATAGCTAAGCACCCGGGATACGCCATTGCGGTAGTGTTCGGCGGGTTGGTCGGCTGTAAATCCCGGGCTGATGTGAAAAGGAGTAGGGCGCGTCGGCTTTTCGCCGGTGAGGTTCAGCACCCGTTCACGGGTTCTATCGTCACACTCGGGATGAAAATCGAGCCTGGGCGAATTGGCACCCGAAACATCCAGCGTCAGCTGCCAGAGATAAAGCCCAATATAGCCATAATCCCTCTCACTGGCCTCGCCGGAGAATCCGGGGACCGTGTGGTTGCCAGCCTCGTAAAACAGGGTGCCCATGATGCCGCCTGCCAGTTCCCGGCTCGACGCTTCAGCCAGTCCTGCCCAAGCCTGCTCCAGCACGTCCGTCAGGCGTGAGAACGATAGCGCGTCCTTGGGGACTGGCCAATGTTTCAGCGGGAACGCCGTGACAATCCGCCGTTGCCTGCCGGCGTCGGTGTAGTCGATAAACCCATGTTGGCTGCTGATCTGTGAAACGAGGCGCTCTGCCTCTTCCGCACTTAATGTTTTCACGATGTTACATACTTAACAAAATCTTGCATGGGTTCACGGTAGCCTGTGCGGCAAGTCACCTGACTTCGGGCTCGAAAAGGCTTGGGCCGGTGCATTCTAAACAATAATCCTAAGGGCAGTAACCAGTATGAAGACTTGTAACGGCATTGGTAAGCGATTTGTCTTGGCGATGATCGCCGGATGTGCGATTTCCACCGCGGCGTTGGCGCAGGATGCGATTGATCGGGAAGATCATGTGCTATCCGATGGCAAGCTGGACGACAAAGACCTGGCCGCGGTGGTTGCGGTTGCTCAGAGGCATCTCAGGGAAATGACGGACCAGGTGGTCAATCAGGCGGGCGATGAACTCGAGGAAGCTGGCATCTTTCGTCCGATGGCTTTCATGGTCATGAAGTCTGACAAGGTTCAACAAATGAGATTGGAAGAGGAAGCTGAGCAGGCCCCTGGAAATGTAAAGGTTTTAATGTATCGCGCTGGGCTAAAGGCCATTGCGCGCCGAGGTGAAATTCATGCGGCGGTCATTGCCTACCCAGGAAGCGTTGAAAAAAATGGCGAGACGATCCGAGCAATGGCTCTGGAGCATGAGCATAGGCTTGGAGTTTCTGGAATCAAGCTGATACCGGTCAGATTGGAGGATGGTGAAGCAAGTTTCGGTGAACCGATGTCTCAGGATAAGCCATTTCAGATCTTCTATGATGCAAAAAAGGAGAGTGACGAATGAGCCAAGTGCATGAATTTATAGTGAATAAGTTGCTTTTATTAAGAACTGCTTTGTTTTGTGACAATTTGTGAATGCATTCACGGAACCAGAGTGTAAAACAATCTTAAATGGAGTGGTGAGGTTGAGCCTCACAACAAAGTTAAAAAGTTCAACTGGATAACAATAAGTTCAATCAAGGAGAACAATATGAAAGGCCTGAAGAAACTTGCACTGGCAACAGCCGTTGCCGCTGCGCCCTTCGCCGCTCAAGCCGAGCTGCAGGCGATGGACGACAGCATGATGGGTAACGTCACCGGTCAGGCCGGTGTGACCATTGAGCTGGAAACTCAGGTAAACATTGGTCAGTTTACCTACACGGACGAAGGTACATTCGCCGTAAAGGACATCGCTCTCGGTGGTGCGTTGGCCAGTAGCTCTCAGTCTGCAGCTGACTATGCCGCAGCTACCGGTGCAGGCGCTTTGCTGGACCAACTGAAAATCGACATCGACATCGCTGACGATGGCGACGCTGTCATTCACGTTGGTTCCCTGCAAACCGACGGCAGTGGTAACCCTGTACCCATCGACTGGGGTTTCACCGCTGGATCCATGGAGCTTAACGGTAACGGTGGCGAAAACACCGTTCTGGTTTCGAACATGGACGCCTGGGGTCTCCTCGGTGCTCTGGATATCCGTGTAGATACGGATAACGTTACAGACGGAGCTGGAAACGAAATGGCGGGCACCGGCACCCTTAATTTGGATGCAGCGTTCACCGTTAACGAAATGAGCTTCGATGTTGACTTCCTCGGCGTTGGTGTCCGCGGAATGACCATCAATAGCTCCGAGTCTGGCGGTGAAGTGCTTGGGGCCGCTGGTCTGGCAGCTGTATTCGCGGAAGATCCTACTGCTCCGACCGCTGAAGAGCAGCGCAAGATCGGATTGGCGCAGGCTGGATTTGCAATCATCGGCCTGGACATCTACAAGGGTGACGGTCTCGGTGCTTCCACAGCGACCAACGTACTGCGTGTAGATGTTGATGACGTCCTGATGGACATCAACGTTGCCGAAACCGTTATCGGCGGTGCAAACATCGGTACTATCGGTATCGACAACCTGCACATCAGCAACACCAAGCTGGCTGTATACGGAAAATAAGCTGATCGCATAACACCTCTGGTGTGAACGCCCCGCCCTGCGGGGCGTTTCAGATTGCTGACGAACCCCGG
>NZ_DFMB01000040.1:0-32879 GCF_002375325.1 Marinobacter sp. UBA3604 | reverse complement strand
CCAACTATCTTGAAAAACACCGCGATCATTCAGCAGTTGAGTCATGACACTCTGGTTGACCTGTATAAGACCGCGTTTTGGTCGATCCAGATCAATTATTATAAAGACGATCAAGGTAATCAGTATGGAAACCAACACTATCGGCGCGAACATACGTTTTCCACTCAACCCTGCGGAATACCCCATTATTCCCCCGGAGGAGACGAACACTATAAACAGTAAAACCAGTACAACTTCTGGAACTTGCATTTGAAGCAATGCATTTCTTTTACCTTGACTATCAATAACGTCATTGAGTGATTTTACAAATGCGCCAGTTGTTACCGGGCGAGGGTCCACCTCGGTAGCTGATATTGCCAATGCCCATAACCGATTCTGCAAGTCGGCGATTTTATCATTGTAGGAAGTACGCTCTTCCGTTTTGGTAAGGTCCAACTGGCCAATTTCTACACGCAAACCAACATATTGCCGGAATAGATTGCCAGCTTCGTCTCTGTATTCCTCTGGCAGCAATTGAACCCTCAGTATTGCGGTTCCTATGGCATTCGCCTCATCTATTAAGGCCATACTTCGATTATCATATCGTTGCATGGACATGCTGAATGTAAACCCAAGCAACAATGCCAATAAACCCAGTACGCTGGCCTGAATGGAACTCGTGAGCGCTTTAACTTCATCGTCCGTATGGGACTGTACGAAACGCCCTACTCTAAATCCCACTTCATTAAGCGCAACTATCGCCATGAAGAGAATTACAACGATAACGACACTGCTGAATCCGTAAAGCAGATCAAGTTGGTTCATAGGTAATCCTTGGGGAGACCGCGTAGCGGTGCTCTATTTACCACGGCCCCACCACATAACCAAGCTTTTCCGGTAACCACAACGCAATCCCCGGCACCAACATCACCAGCACCAGGCTGACAGCCATCGCAGCCACGAAGACCATGGCCCAGCCGATGGTGTGTTCCAGGCGAATGTTGGCGATGCGGGTGGTCACCATCAGGTTCACGGCAACCGGCGGAGTGAACTGGCCAATGGCGATGTTCATGGCCAGCAGGATGCCAAACCAGATCGGGTTCCAGCCAAAATGATTCATCAGCGGCAGAACAATCGGAATCAGGATCAGGTAGATCGAAATCGCATCCAGCAACATTCCGGCAATCAGCACCAGGACCATCACCAGCCCCAACAGCACCCAGCCGTTTTCCGAGAGCGACAGCAAGGCATCCGCAAGGTGCTGGAAAGTACCCAGCGTCGTCCCCGCCCAGGCGAAGATGCCCGCCAGCGCGATGATGAACATCACCACACCGGAGGTGACGGCGGCGTCTGTCATCAGGCCCCAGAGGTTCCGCAAGCTGAGATTGCGATACAACACGCAACCGACCAGCACGCCGTATGCCACCGCCACCACGGCCGCCTCAGTGGGCGTAAACAGGCCTGAGCGCAGGCCGCCAAGAATGATCACCGGTGCAAACAGCGCGGGCAAGGCCGCCTTGAGGCTGGGCCAGAAAGGCGGGCGTTCGACCGCTTCGGGGTCTTCCCAACGGTACTTTTTCGCGAAATACAACGCTGGCGCCAGCAGAGACACACCCGCCAGGATGCCCGGGAAAATACCGGCGGCGAACAGCGCCCGCAGATCAACACCAGGCACCACGATGGAATAAAGAATCAATGCAATGGACGGCGGAATCAGGATTGCTGTGGACGACGAAGCCGCAATCAACGACGCCGAAAACGGCTTCGGATAACCGGCCTTCTGCATGCTTGGCAGCATCACCATGGCAACAGCGGCCGCATCAGCTGGACCAGAACCGCTCATGCCACCCATGATCAGACACACCAGCACCGCAACAACGGTCAGCCCACCATGGCGGGGGCCGATGATCGACTGGGCAAATCGCACCAGCGCGGCGGCAACGCCCGCACGCTCGAAGATCAGGCCGGTAAGAATAAACAGGGGAATCGCAATCAGCGGGTATTTGGCTACGCTGTTATACGTGTTGGTACCAAACGTGCCCAGCATCGCGGGCGGCAGTCCCGCTACGATACCCATCAGCCCGCCCAGGCCCAGGGCAATTGCGACCGGCATGCCCAACAGCAACGCCAGCAGGAAACTGCCAATCATCAGCAGATCAGGACTCATGGATCACCTCCGGGTCTTCCCGGCCGCGAAGGCGATCAACAAGGTTCTGGGTCATGCGGATGATGATGGCTGCAGATAGTAGCGGCAGCCAAATCACGTAAATCCAGTTGGGTAATCCCAGACCCGGTGACAATGACTCCCACTGGTATTCCTGCAAGGCGAAAGTACTGCCATACCACGTCATGATCCCCAAGACCATCACCCCGCCCAGCCATTGCAGGACAAACACCACCTTTCGTGCCCAGGACGGCAGATAGTGCTCGATCAACTCGATGCGAATGTGCTGGTTGTGTCGCGCAGCCACCGCAGCGCCTGCGAAGGTAAGCACCACCAAAAGGAACACCGAGAATTCCTCGGTAAAGGCAAAGGAGGCATCTGTCGCGTAGCGCACGATCACATTGCCGAGGCTGATCAAGCAGATCGCAACCAGGGCAATGGTGGCCAGCCAGGCATCGAGCCGGAATTTGGGAGGTCGGGACGGCATGGTAACTCCGGTTCGGAAAGAGCGCCTACCGTTTCCGGTGGGCGCCTGAACAGATCGCTCTTACTGGTTACGGTTGGCGACCGCTTCCTGCGCTTGCTTGACCAGATCCTCGCCAATGCGCGGAGTCCATGTTTCATAAACCGACTGGGTGGCCTTCATGAAGGCATCACGCTGCTCATCAGTCAGTTCGGTGACCTCTACGCCACGTTCCTTGATGGCGGCCAGGGTCGCATCGATTTCGCTACGGGATTTCTCGATTTCCCACTGGCCTGCATCAATCGCCGCCTGCTTCAGCAGCGCCTGGTCTTCCTCGCTGAACTGGTCCCAGATGCTGTTGCTGACTGCAAACACCAGCGGGTCCGCCATGTAGTGCCAGCGGGTCAGGTACTTCTGGCCAACCTGATCGATACGCGCCACGTCAAAGACCGATAACGGGTTCTCCTGGCCGTCGACGGCACCGGTGGTCAGCGCCGGCTTGGCATCAGCCCAGCTCATCTGGGTGGGGTTAGCGCCCAGGGCCGTAAAGGTATCCTGGAACAGCGGCGAACCGACTACGCGGATTTTCAGGCCATCCAGATCGGCCGGCTCATCGATGGTCAGCTTGGAGTTGGAGAGCTCGCGGAAGCCATTCTCGCCCCAGGCCAGCGGTGTAACACCACGCTTCTTGATCGCGGCAAAGACAGCCTCGCCAGCTTCACCTTGGGTGATCGCATCGATGGCGGCATAATCCGGCATCAGGAAAGGCAGGGAAAACAGGTTCAGTTCAGGCACCTGAGGCGACCAGTTGATGGTGGACCCCACCGACATATCGATCAGCCCGGAGCGCATCGCCGAGAACTCTTTGGTCTGGTCACCGGAGACCAGTTGGGAGTTGCTGTAGATTTTCATGTTGATACGCCCATCGGAGCGCTCTTTCACCAGCTCCACCCATTTGTCGGCAGCCTGGCCCCAGGGAAACGCAGACGGCAGTACGGTGGAAACGGTGTATTCATCCTTGTAGTCGGCTTGAGCAACGGCACTGAACAGCAGGGTAGCCGCCGCGGCAGCAAGAAGAGAGCGACGTTTCAACATGTGGTTTTCCTTTTTATTGGGATTGTGAAGATCGCTGTGCCGCTATCAGGCAGCGGACCAACGATTGATTATAGAAATCGGGCTATCTGGGAGCAATAGACGAAGGTGGGAGTACCCCCTCCCCCAATGAATGAGTAATGCAATACGGCGAAAGGATAGTTGGTGCTACCCCAGGCTTTTAGTTTAGCTTGCCAGCAACAAAACAAGCTGAAAAAAATATTGGGGGACAATGTGTTAGACAGAGCAGCCAAACCTATGGTCAGTCTGGTAGACAAATACCTACCGGACCCCTACCTATTCGTCATCATACTGACACTGCTGTCATTCGTTGCCGCTATGGTGTTCCAGGGGCATAGCCCCATGGCGGTAGTAGAGATGTGGGGGGACGGTTTCTGGAACCTGCTGACCTTCTCAATGCAAATGCTGCTGGTACTGGTCACCGGCTTCATGATGGCGAGCACCCCACTGGTGCGTGGCATCCTGAACCGGATTGCAGGCCTTGCCAGAACACCGGGCCAGGCAATTGTACTGGTTACCTTCATCGCGCTGATCGCCAGTTGGATCAACTGGGGCTTTGGCCTGGTGGTCGGCGCGCTGTTTGCCAAAGCCCTCGCCCGGCAAATCCGCGTACACTATCCGTTGCTGATTGCCAGTGCCTATTCCGGGTTCATTGTCTGGCACGGCGGGCTTGCAGGCTCCATCCCACTGACGATTGCCACAGAGAACCACTTCACTGCAGATGTGATCGGCGTTATCGGCACCAGTGAAACCATCTTCGCCTTCTTCAACCTGGCCATCGTCGCCGCACTTTTTATTATTGTGCCCCTGGTTAACCGCCTCATGCTGCCCAACGAAAGAGACAGCGTGTACGCGGACCCCAAAATCCTGGACGATGAGCCCGACACTTCGGTTGTTATCAATCGCCCGGCCGACTACCTGGAGAACAGCAGAACACTCGCCTGGCTGATCGGGTTCAGTGGTATCGCATTCATCTTCCAATACTTTATCGAGGGTGGCGGGCTGAACCTGAACATCGTGAACTTCATGTTCCTGTTCGTTGCCATCATCCTGCACCAGACCCCAAAGCGCCTGCTTGCCAGCCTGAATGAAGCCGTGAAAGGCGGCGCCGGCATCGTTATCCAGTTTCCGTTCTACGCCGGCATCATGAGCGTAATGACAGCTTCCGGACTGGCAGCAAGCATCTCAACAGGGTTTGTGTCCATTGCGAGCGCCGAGAGCTTGCCATTCTGGAGCTTTATCAGCGCCGGGGTGGTCAACATATTCGTGCCATCCGGCGGCGGCCAGTGGGCCGTTCAGGCGCCGGTTATGCTGCCTGCTGCACAGGAGCTTGGCGCTGACATATCCAGAGTGGCCATGGGGGTTGCGTGGGGCGACGCCTGGACCAATCTCTTGCAACCTTTCTGGGCTCTGCCGGTGCTTGCCATCGCTGGGCTGAAAGCCAAGGACATCATGGGCTACTGCCTGATGCTGCTGATCGTCACCGGCATCATTATCAGCGCGGGCCTGACCTGGCTTTAACTGCCATCCAAATATAAAGGCCGGAGAGTAGCGCTACTCTCCGGCCTTTGACACGGATAAAAGCTATCTAGACACGCGTTCAGGATACGCCTCTAGCGCTTCCTCAGTATGGCGCGGTCTTGCTCAACAAAATCACATGCTTTTACCTTGGGCCATATGCCGCTCATGGAGCTCATTGTTATACTCACCAAGGCGCTCACGAGCGTTCTCAAGCTCTTTCCAGGCTTCCTGTAGCTCCGATAGATCTTCCTCGGCGGGCGCCTGGTCTTTGATGCCACTATCGAGGCTTTCGTATTTGGCATCTATCCGCTCAGCCACGTTCTGGTACTTGGCCCAGGCCGCCTGATACTGTTCCCGCTCGCGTTTCCAGTTTTGTGCGTTTGCCATTGCTTACCTCCCACTGTTGCAATTGAGTGATGGGGAATTTTCGCCTCACTCATCATGACGTTACGGCCGGAAGGGGCTTTTTCAACCAGAGACAAATTACGGAATAGACAGTTGGAAGCCGCCTGGGTTGAGCAGCTCCTCAAACATTTGTGCTGCTCATAACGACCCACGTTAGTTGCAGAATCATGACTGTCCTTCCCTACGGGCTCACCAGCACGTAGTCGATCGCCGCACACACGGCAGTAGCCTGCGCTGCATTGCATTGCTCGGGGGTCACTCGTGCGCTGTCGGGATAGACTTCGGTGGTGGTTCTGTATGGAGCACTGGTGATACTGGCACACAGGCCCAGCTGTTTGAGCGGGTACTGAATGACGCCCCGAGCGGCGACCGGTGAGCCAAAGATCTCGCCGTTACCATCAGCCGGTGCGATGTGTGTGACCTGCTCCACCGCCTCAATCAACGCCTGTTGGAATTCGGGCTCTGGGCTTTCGCTGTCATCGACCAGATAGAAGCCGTCAGGAATTTCCCCCGGCTCGAACGGCTTGCCGTCTCGGGCCGCGAGCGCGGGACGAAACTCGGTTTCATCCGTATCAGTGGTCTCGTGCAGGTCGATATGCATCAATGCATGATCGCGAACGGGGGCCACCAGTCGCATAAGCGCCGCCGCCTCATCCGCCAAACCATCATCTCGGAACGAACGGTTCGGGTCGACCGCGTTCGGGTTCCAGCGATGAATGCGCTCGTATGCCCAAGGACTGACGCACGGCGCAACCAACAGATTGACACGGCCCGCGTAATCCGCCGCATGCTGATCAAGAAACTGCAGTGCGCCGTGTACACCGCTGGTTTCATAGCCGTGTACCCCGCCTGTTATCAGCACGACTGGCAAATCCTCACGCCAGTCGCGGCTGCGAATCGCCATCAGCGGATAATGGTTGGCGCCATAATCCAGACGGCCATATTCTTCCACATCAAAACGTGGGCGCAGACGCTCGATCACGCTCAACACATCAGACTCATAGCTCCGTTGACGGGTCTGCTGTGACAACCACTCAGCACGTTCCACCTCACCCCAGGGAATGCCAGGCTTACCGATGGGATAATGTGCGGGAGCCGTGTTCATACCATCTTTCCTCCATATGAGTTGTCAGACGTCGTACTCGTCGTGGCGGCGATTCCATACGTAGGGCTCCGTCTGCGGCCAGCCTTCCGGTGAGTCTTCCCACGTCTCCTGACGACCAAAGGGGGTCAAATCCAGGTATGTCCAGAGAGTGCCGAGATATTCGACGCCACGCGCACCCGTATAGTAGGTGCGGTAGATATCATCTCCGTCGCGAATAAAAACACTGGCACCGTGCCGTTCACCGTTATCCGTGGTTGCGCCGAAATCGACGTTAAAGTCGCTCTCGTAAGACGAATACCATGGAACAGGCGCCGTCCATCCCATCCGCGACCTGTACTGCATGAGTTTTTCCCTTGGTGCGCGTGACACCATAACCAACGACGTATCGCGAGCATGCAGGTGGGCCGGGTGTGTCATGGCATCTACCAACCAGGAGCAACCGTCGCAGCCAGCGTTCCAATCCGGGGCAAACATGAAGTGATAAACAATGAGCTGACGGCGCCCTTCGAACAAATCGAGCAGGGACACTGCGCCATTTTCCCCCTGGAGCGTATAGTGCTTGGCCACCTTAACCATCGGTAACTTCCTACGCTCGGCGTTCAGTGCATCCCGTGCCCGGGTTAACTCTTTCTCTTTTACAAGAAGCTGATCCAGCGCCGCTTTCCACTGTTCCGAAGAAACGACCTCCGGTAGTGGCTGTTTAACTGTCGCCATTGTCTGAGTCTCCTATGCGTTCAATGTAGGGCCTCCGGCAACCGCGGAAACTGCGTAACACTGCGCACGGTTTTGGGCTGGAGTTGTCGCCACACTAGTTCGACAGGTTTAGCTGCCAAGACACACCATACCTATCATTCAACCACCCGAATTTCTGGCTAAAACCATAATTATCCAGCGGCATTAGCTCTGAGCCACCTTCTGCCAGGGCTTTAAATACTTCCTCAATTTCGCTCGCCGATTCGCACTCAACATACAGCGACATGGAGGGCGTAAACGTAAATTGGTGATCAAGGTGGCTGTCGAGCGCCATAAACTCTCGACCGTTTATCTTAAACTTCGCCATCTTCACAGAACCTTCTGGTTCATGCTCGCCGGCCTGGTAACGTTGAATATCGACGATCTCTGAACCAACGAATAGCGAGGTATAAAACCTGATGGCCTCCTCGGCTTTCCCAGCCTGCTCTCCAACAAACATGAGTGACGTTGCGATGGATCTCATCTGTGCCTCCGTTCCAATTGGATAACATTCCGCACCGGGCTACATTCGCGTGCATGAGCGCCCCTGGTGCTTAACGAGGTTGTAGAAAAACCGGTTCCAAGCGTTCCCACCACCAGTCTTGATTATGTTTTTTTACACGCCACGAACTCACCTTTGCCTACCGGCACAGTAGTGGTGGTAAACCCGCCAGTGCTGTCGACAAAATCAATGAATTCCCTCAGTTCCTCAGCGTGCGAAACCGCATTGTCACACACCAGAATGCCCCCGGGCCGAATGAGGGAAACGATTTGGTCAGCAACTTGAACGTAGCTCGCGCGGTCGGCGTCAAGAAAAACCAGATCATACAAACGGCTAGCTTGCCCGAGATAATCGACGGCGCCCATTTGTACCACAGTGATCTTATGATCGAGATTGGCACGTTTGAAGTTGCTTTTGGCCTGACTAATCTTGAACGGAGACACTTCCAGAGTGGTCACATGTCCATCCTCTGGTAGCGCGGACGCTATCCACAAAGTGGAATAACCGTTAGACGTTCCGATCTCCAGAACCTGTCTCACTGCGCCAGCTTTTATCAGTACCGACAAGAACTCCCCGGTATCCCTGGTGATGTTGAGATACTTGCGATCTTTCTGCTCTACCGACGCATCGTTCTCTTTCCCTAGCGTCTCGAGTTCTTCTGAAAGTTCCTTGAGTTTCACGTCGCTACTCCAAAATCGTAACGAGGCTGAAAAAACCTCGGTCCCCTTCTTCTAAGACCTCAAGTTGTTTAACTTTTCAACTACATAAAAGCTCTATTCTGTGAAACTTGGGGAGCTCTCCAGGAATCCAACGGTTACTCGTGCTGCAATACATTGATGAGCTTCCCGAACGGATCACGAACATAGAACCGGCGGACACCCCAGGGCTCACTTACCGGGCCGTACTCAATCTCAATATTTCCATTCTTCACTCTCTCCAAAGCGATCTCCAGGTTATCAACCTCGATAGACAGATCAGGAACTGGCGTTCCGGAGCCACCTTCCGATGCCACGCTTACCTGAGTGGTCATTTCCTCGCCCGAGCTATAGGTTCTTATCCATCCATGATCCATCACAACCTTAAGCCCAAAAATAGCCGAGTAGAATTTCTCTGCTTCGGAGGGGGTTGCCGCCGCTATGTTGGTAACGATTCGTTTTACCTTCATTTTGTCTCCCGCAGATTGAGGTTCATTTAGCTCTAACCAGGCAGTATAGTCGCCACTGGCTCGGCACCCTCTTCTGCCTGACCCCATCAAAACCGGGGGATTTCAGGTTTTATCTACAGTCTCAAAACATTGTCATCAGGCACTTGTCGCGTGGATGGCCTTGTGAGCATCTGCTATTTCATACTGACTAAACACTTGAATGTTATGACGACGTAGCAACGCAGCCGTAACCCCCATTCCTGAAGTTCGGTTACCTGAAAAGCTACCGTCATAGATGAATGAACTTCCGCAAGAGGGACTAGACTCGGCCAGTATCGCTATTTCAATGTTGAATTTCTTGCACAGTTCCAAGGCAATCGAGGCACCTGCAATAAAATCGTCGGTAACAATATTTCCGTCTTTCTCAACAACATTGGTTTCGCCATCTAATACACTGTTTCCGCTTCCTCCGTAAATCTCCGCAGGCATCCTTGGGATATTCATTCCGGCTTCAACTTCGGGACACACTGAAACAACCCGACCTTCTGTTATCCAGGTCTCTACAAGCTGATCATTCATCGAAAGGCTCCCACCATCGTATCGAACCCGTTTCCCTAGAAGGCAGGCGCTCATTAATACTCTTCTCAACTTACTAGACCTCAATATTGCTGTGTTTATGCAGCATTCTCAAAATGCCATTGCCGCTGATATCGACACGATCAGCAGCCCAACCCATCCCGGGTGCATTCCTTTGGTTGCGAAAAGTACCAATGCGCTGGACACGCCCATTGAAATTGCCACCGCTCGGAGAAACAAGCCTCGGACATCGGTGACCGGATAAAGAGACATGAAAATGAGTACCCCCGCAATGGCCAGACCAAATACAGAAACGATGTGCCATGTGGCCCACAAAATTCTAACGTAACGCTCTCTCAGGACCGGCTGCCCCTGCGTTGGGACAATTGTCTCTTTACGCATTCGCTGGAAAATCAGAACTTCGCCAAGCACTGAATGGACAACCGCTACAACGATGGCGACCAGTCCACCAACTAACAACCAGCTTTCACTCGCCATCCGATTCATTCCTTTGATGCAGGGTCAGGGTGTAGTGGCTTACTTTAGCGCGTCCACCGACACGTATAGAGAATTACCATCGCAGCTTGCTATTTGCTACTGGCAGCAAGGTGAGATGGCCTTTATTTGAGGCTTGGGGGTCGAAACCATAGTCTCTGGTGATGTGCTTGACCTATGAGGCACACGGTTGGAGTGAAAAAATGAAAAGCCCAAACCACACATTACCAAGAAGTATCAGTAACTTGATGCCGCCCCGCGCAAAGGCCGGAATATTTTGATATCGGAATAAATACCCGATCACCACCCATTGCACAACCAGCCACACGACTGAGAAATACAGAAAACCTTTGTGGCACTCTACGTCAGTTGCTGTGTAATACGCATACCACCAAGCCGAAACTGCCCCCGTAGCGAGTAGCACAAGAATCACGCAAGATAGAATATTGCGCCAACGCGGGTAACCCGTGCTTAAAAGCTTTTTCTTTCGCTTGGCTAAATTTTGCTGTCATTCAAGTCTCTTTTCCAATTGCCACAAAACGAATGCCAACCTCCGACTCGATTTTGCTGAATAACTCCTTAACTAGAACCTTCCGAATCACCGAGGTGCGCCCCTGCATCATATTAATCTTAATAACCGTGTAAGCGGGTGATCTACCACCTGGATAGTAAAAGTCCTCAGCATCCATTGGGATGAAACGGGCAACATGTGCGCCACATCAGTAGCGTCTCTTGACCTCGTTAAGCATTTGACTCCAGGGCATAACTCTGCAGATCAAGGCCATAGAATTTGGTGCCGGGCGTCGGGTTGAAAAAATAGGGCTCGATTTCCTCAAAGCCCATTAACTCGTATAGTTCCTGGGCTTTTTTCGTAGGAGGCACGGCATCCAAAACGACTCGGGTATAACCCATTCTTTTCAGCTTCAATAGCAGATTGTCCATGAGCACACGCCCGAGTCCCTTACCCTGATACTGTCGACGTACGTACAGGCGCTTCACCTCGGCTGTGTACTCGTCAATCCGTCTAAACCCAACACCACCGGCGATACGAAAACTTTCTATTGCGAATGTATATTGGCCGCTAGGCGGCGAGAACAGTGCTTCGAGCGAGGCCATCTCTCCCTCAAAATCCTGATAGGAAAGATCGATACCCAGCCAATCTGCATACTCGAGAATAAGCTTTCTTAACTCATCGCTATCTGCGGGGAAGACCACATCCCTGATCATAACCATCTCTTCCGTGTTTTAGACTATTACTCAGCACCTTTGTTTGGCAGCGCCCATGTGGCTTAACGAAAAGGCATTCGGTGGAGGCCGGAGGCCCAAAACGTACTTGAGCGACCTGCTACACATTGACTGAATACTTAAGGTCACGTGCCTCGTCTCCAGTCATACCCCGAAATCCCCAGCA
Organism: Marinobacter sp. UBA3604; assembly: GCF_002375325.1. NCBI lineage: Bacteria > Pseudomonadati > Pseudomonadota > Gammaproteobacteria > Pseudomonadales > Marinobacteraceae > Marinobacter > Marinobacter sp. UBA3604. The sequence goes on along the minus strand of NZ_DFMB01000040.1, from coordinate 21,269 downwards.
ATGGGCAGGCTGCTCCTTAATTGTCACTTCGATATCTACAGGAGATATGCCAACCACAGACTCAATTTTTCTGAAAAGTTCCTTGATCAAAGCCTTGTGGGTCTCTGGAGCCCTCCCCTGCATCATATTGATCTCTATGGCAGTGTAGGCTGGAGTTCTGCCACCTGGGTAATAAAAATCCTCGGCATCCATAGGGATAAAACGATGAGCCCGCTTGTCTTCCGGCATTCCGAGTACGGATTGCATGCATCCGTGAATGACCTTAGAGAGCTGAGCTTTGACCGGGTTAAGGTGTTCTTTGATTCCATATATGACTATCACGATGCCTCCTGCAATATGTGTAACGCTTCCATAACTCAATTCGATAATTAAGAGATTCTATACTCCATGAATACAGCTTCTGGGTGAGGGTTGAACCGGTACGGCTCGATTTCCTTGAAGCCAAAAGCTTGGTACAACCGCAAGGCCTTATCAAGCTCACGAACGCTGTCGAGTCGCACTGAACCATAACCCATTTCCTTCGCCTGACAGAGCAAAGCTTCAGTCAGAGCTTTACCGATACCCATGCCATGGTAGTCTGGCAAAACATACATCCGCTTCATCTCAGCAACTCCGGGCTCGAACTCTCTGAGGCCGACAGCACCAACATGCACTCCCTCAAAAGAGCTCAGCAATAGCGCACCTTTGGGTGGACCGTACATTATTGGCAGCGATGCCAACTCACTGGAAAAGCCCTGAAACTCCAAATCCAGCCCTAGAAATTCTGCATATGCACGAATCAACCTACCACCCAAATCAAACTGTTCGGCGGTCTCAGCCACCTCAATATTTACGGACATCCTTATCTCTGGTCCTACCCACGAAAAGTAGACACTCGGTTATGCGCATCTGCGCTCGTATTCCACCGGGCTGAGATAGCCCAAAGCGGAGTGTCTTCTCTTTCGATTATAAAACACTTCGATGTACTCGAAGATAGCGGATTTGGCCGCCGCGATCGACTCGAAACACTCGGCATAGACCAGCTCCACCTTCAATCGACTGAAAAACGATTCCATCGGGGCGTTGTCCCAACAGTTCCCTTTCCGACTCATGCTGGGCACACAGTCTTTGGAGCGCAGGTATTCCTGATAGCCCACTGAGCGGTATTGCACACCCCGATCCGAGTGCACAATCAGCCCTGGACTAATCTCTCGGCGGCCATACGCCATGCTCAGGGCATCGGTAATCAACGTCTCGGTCATGCTCATATCCAGTGACCACCCAACGATGTAGCGGGAGTGCAGGTCCATCACGGTGGCGAGATACAGCCAGCGATCTTTCACCCAGATATACGTGATGTCGGTGGTCCACTTCTGGTTCGGCCGTTCAGCGGCAAACTGACGCCACAACAGGTTGTCTGCGACGTTGGTCATTGCCTCGGACGAGCGGCTGTACTTGAACGCTTTGCCATTGCGGGCGCGAATGTCCTTTGCCCGCATGATCCCGGCCACGTAGTTGACCGAGCAGGGTGTGCCACTGGCCGTTAATTCCTGGGCGATCCGTGGGGCACCATAGCGCGCTTTGAAGCACTCGTAGGTCTCCATGATGGCCGCTTCGGTTTCCGCCCTGCGTTGTTCCCTCAAACTGACTGGGCGCTGTTTCCAGCGATAATAGCCACTCGCTGACACTTCCATCACCCGGCACATCAGGCGCACCGCGTAGCACTGACAGAATTCACTGATCAGCGCGTACTTCACTCTTGGGACTTCGCGAAGTACGCAGACACCTTTTTTAGAAATTCGTTTTCCTTCTTCAAGGTCTCGTTCTCGCGCCGCAGCTTGCGCATGGCTTCGCTCTCGGCCTTGGAATAATCGACGCCATCAACGCTGTTAAACTGCTTGTCCGACAGGCGGGTGAACTGACGACGCCAGTTGTAGATCTGGCCCGGATGAATGCCTAGCTCACGGGCAACCGAAGCGGCTGTATTACCTGGCTGATCGGATCTGCGAACGGCTTCCCGACGGAACTCTTCGGTGTAGGCCTGGGTCTTCTTGCGGCTCATGGAGCACCTCCGTGCTAGGGGCAACCCTAACTATAGAAGGTGTCTACTATTCATGGGTAACTCGGATGCCTAACGCCCGGCTCACGCGCCGGTTTGGAGCCGCGAAGCGGCAGAAAATCGGTCGCTGTGCAGCCAATTGTTAAATCTTTTTGCGTACGGTATCCTGACCATGGTCAATATCCTGTACAGGAGCATGTCTTATGGATGCCATTAGCTACACAGCCGCTAGAACCAATCTAGCAAAAACCATGGAGCAGGTCTGTGAAGACCATTCCCCGGTGATCATCACCCGGAGCAAGTCGCAGTCCGTGGTAATGATCTCCCTTGAGGACTACGAAGCGCTTCAAGAAACGGCATACCTTCTGCGCGCACCAAAAAACGCCCGGCGTTTGCTGGAATCCGTTGCCGAGCTGGAGCAAGGCGGTGGTCAAGAAAAGGAACTTCTTGAATGAAACTACTCTTCTCCGAAAACGCCTGGGAAGACTATCTTTACTGGCAGAAAACCGACAAAAAGATCCTTAACCGAATCAACAAGCTGATTAAAGAGGCCAAGCGAGAACCGTTTGAAGGTGTCGGTAAACCTGAGCCTCTCAAACACAGCCTGGCTGGTTACTGGTCTCGGCGAATCAACGAAGAACACCGAATGGTTTACAAGGTCACGGATGACGCTTTGCTCGTCGCCCAGCTCCGGTATCACTACTGATTTAACAGCGTGTTATACAAACTCGTTCGCAAAACTCCGGGCGTATATCCAGCATTCGTATAACTCCACACACCTTCCCGAACAAAGCCCCAAAAACCCAATATAGTTCATAAACTTAAATCACGCCTCCAAAGTTCGGGAACCGACGTTTTACGAACGCGTTCGTATAATTCCATTCCCACAAGGCCGTATAACTCCTGGCGATCTTTCAAAAAGCTTCATTATTTCAACAACCTGAGATCAAGCCTTTGGAGTTATACGCCCCGGTTCGTATAACTCCAACCGGCATGGCTTAATGCCCGGAATGATCCATTCCATCCCCTTCCATCTTCATCTCCCCATCCAGCGGCGCAACCTCCAGTTCAATCTCCATGGCTTCGGCGCCTTCAAAGGTTACCGTCAGCGGTATGCTCTCCCCTTCTTTCAAAGGTGCCTCCAACTCTTCCAGCATCAGGTGGTAGCTGTGGGGTTTTAATTCCACGGTGTCACCGGCGGGGATGGTCAGGCCGTCCTTCAGGGGGCGCATGGTCATGGTGCCGTCTTTCATCGCGCTTTCGTGAATGGAGACGTTCTTCGCCCTGGGTGTGGTGGCGCTGGTGAAGGTGATGTCTTTATCGCTGTGGTTGGTGATGGCCATGTAGCCAACGCCCACGGGCACACCCGGGGGTGTTGGGCGACTCCAGGGGTGGTCGATGGTGACGTTTTCGTTGGAATAGTCGTGAGCAAGTGCGGGTGTGGCGATCAGGGTGCTGCAGGCGATCAGGGCGCTGGCGGCCAGTTTTTTGAGTGGGTTCACGGTGTTTCTGCCTTTTCAATGGTTGTTTTAGTGGGAATGGTCGTCGGGGCCGTGGCGTTCCGGTTTCAGGAAACGTGTGCCGCCAGAGCGCGAATTCAGTTGCTGGATATTGGTTGGCGCACCGGTTCCATCCAGCTCTACCAAGCCGATACCGGCGTTGTTCCATAGCCGTTCGCCAGCATCACGCCCCTCGGGCAGCCTGGGGCTCACTCGCATGCGCCGGCGCTTGGTAAACCAGTTCAGCGGGGACCAGGGCGCGTACAACCAGCGATTGATCCTATCCAGCCACTCCATAAGGGTGTGGGGGAATTCGTTCTTGAGGCCGCTGCTGGTAATTTGCCAGATTCTGGGCCGTTCCGGCCTGTGCCGCAGTCGAACATCGTAGACGAATGAGTAATGTACGTCACCCGAGAGAATCACGAAGGTTTCCGGTGTGCGGGAGTGGCCGAAGATATTGAGCAGAACGTTGGCAGCACCCCGGTGGGCCATCCAATTTTCAGCGTCCACCACCAAGGGTTTGCCGAAGAAGGTGAACACACTCTGGATGGCTTCAATCAGTTTTACACCAAACATGGGCGCAGGCGACACCACAATGACAGCGTCTTCGCCCATCACATCCTGCTGGAATTCGGTCAGCGCTTCCCAGTCCAGCAGGCCGGAAGGCCGCGCCCGATTGAGCTCGCTTCGCCATCGGCGGGTGCGGGTATCCAGCACCACCACTTTAGGTGACGTCTGCAGGGAGTAGTGCCATTGCTGAAACTGCAGCAGATCATCAATCAGTTGGTCCTGCCCGGCGTGATTAAACACGCCACCCTGCTCTGCGGAGGCGGCCAGTTCCTTGATGGCCGGCATGATGTCATCGAAGACGTCAGGGTTGTTGCCCCAGCCCTGGCACAACAGGTAGGCCACCAGGGCATTGCCAACGATGCGCCGGGAAAACGGGTGTTCATAGGTGGTGGTTTCCCAAAGGGCAGACAGGTTCCAGTCGTCGGTCACGTCGTGATCGTCAAAGATCATGTAGGTAGGCAAGTGTGCCAGCGCCCGGGAAGCTTGTGGCAGGCCAGCGACGAAGTCATCGATGGCGGCCTGCTGGTCCTGAAAAACGGCGGCATCCTTGGAAGCCAGCGCAGGCTGGTCCCGTTCGACCAGTTCCCAGCACACAGGCGACCACACCAAGAGGTACATGGCCATCACTTCGCTGAAGGAAATCAGGTGGTTGTGGGCACTGGCAGTGGTGAACACCGGTTTTCGCACACCGCCGAAGAATCGCTCGATCAACGCTTCATTGCTACGCACATCCGGGAGCAGCTTTTCCCTGTGAAAGTAGGTGTCTGCGTTTTCCCGCAGGGTTTTGCTGTCGCTGACCGAACCGCCGGAGAGCGTTTCCTCATACAAACCCAGACGATCGATCAGGTGGTGTATGGCCCGCAGCATGGGGCCAGCCACGTCGTCCGCGTATATCTGGTCGCCGGTCATCAACAACAATGCTGGCCGGTCGGCGATATCGCCTTCGGCTTCCAGTAACGATTGATCCACTCTCACCATACCGTCGGAAGCGGCGGAATGGGGCCGCCGGCAGGAACCATGGGCGATCCGGTCCAATCGCTCCCGGATCACGAAGTCAGGCCGCTCGGCGCCCGGCAGGCACAGGTGTGGCGCCCATTCCCGTATCCATCGCTCGTCGCTCCCGACCGAATCCACGGTGTCGTCCGAAACGCCCAGGTCGTACCCGATGCGGGTGTTTGCCGGCAACGAGTCGTTCAATTCAACGTCGATCAGATAGAGGTAGGCGGAGGCGCCGAATCGCACCCTGGTGACGTCCTTCTCTGTCAGTACCCGGTCCATCCATGGCTCATCCGCATCTTGCAGATACAGGCGCAATCTCAGGGCGAGCGCACAGGAGCCGACCAGCCAGAGCGTAAGCCGGTTGAGAGAGGTATGCCGGAGAACAGGCCCGGCCAACACCGGCGACAGGGGTTTTGAAGATCGCTCATTCATTTAATCCTCCTGACACACTTTGCTGTTTTAGTGGTGTCTACCTGACCTATTTCGGGCCCTTGCGTGCTGCGGAAGGCGCGCCTCAACCAACGTCTGGTGACAACAATGCGAGTCGGTGACAATTTTTCCAAGAACCTGCACAAACTGGGTTACTACTCCGGAAACGCGGTGCGCTCCCTGGTTCCTCGAGCCTACTGGCAATGGCAGTGCGACCTGCTGATGTCGGAATACGAGGCGATGACGGGCGAACGCAGAGCGGCGATTGACGCAAGGGTTGCGTACTACAATCGCCTTTCAAACCCGTTCACGCTACCAGCAACCGCCGAACCCGCCGGCGACTTTACCTTCGCCGGCAAAAGCAGCGCCTACTGCTTCGATTTTCGCAATCTGATCCAGTGTTTCCCCCGGAACCGAAAAGTGGACTACCAGTTCGGTGATGTAACCGAAATCCCGAACGAACCCCGTTTCGTGAAAAGCCGCCCGGTACGTCGTGATGCCTCCAACCGTAACTCAGTATTGCTCAAACTCAACTCGGTTCGGCATTACCAGTTTGTAGAGGACCCGACACCTTTCCGCCAAAAGAAGCCCCTGGCGGTGTGGCGCGGCAAGTCCAACCGCCAGCACCGCATCGAATTTGCTACCCGCTTTAATGACCACCCCCTCTGCGATATTGGCTGCACTCAACATAAGGAACCCGCACCCCAGCCCTACCACAAGGACTTCATGAGCATTGAGGAACAGCTGCAGCACCAGTTTGTGGTGAGCGTGGAAGGCATTGATGTGGCGACGAACCTGAAGTGGATCATGGCCTCCAACTCCCTGTGCCTGATGCGCCGGCCCCGCTTTGAAACCTGGTTCATGGAAGGCTCACTGGTGCCCGGTTATCACTATGTGGAACTGGCCGATGACCACTCTGACCTGCCGGAAAAAGTACGCTATTACCAGAATCACCCTGAACAGGCAGAGGCCATCATTGCCAACGCCAACCGGTATGTAGAGAAGTTTTTCGATCAGCAGATGGAACAGACCATTGCACTGCTGGTGATCCAGAAATACCTTCACCTGAGCGGGCAGGAGGTGTACGACCTCCCACGCCTGAAGGCCGGTTGACCGATAGATAGGGAACATCGAGCCCTGGATTTGAGCGCCTAACTCCCCGGCGACACACGCGCCAGTATCGTCGGGTTTTCTGACAACGGCAGTGCCATAACCACTCCCTCGTTCGACGATGGGTATATGCCGGTCAGTGCCGTAATATTTACCTGATGGGATACCAGCACCACTGGCAGGCCTGGCTCCATTTCATTCACAATGGCGATGGTCTGCTGGGTATGCATGTCTGAGTTGCTACGGTTCTGGAAAAACGAGTTCAGCGACATCATCTCCTTCACCGGCCCCACATCCATTCCCCGCGCGGTATCGAGGCAGCGGCACCACTGACTGCTGAAGACCCTGGCCTCCTCAACGCCATGCTCCGCCAAATAGACCTTCCAAGCCCGCGCCTGCTCGCGCCCTTCGGCATTCAGGTTTCGCTGCGTGCTGCAATCGTCGACATCAAAGTTCGCGGGGTCGCCTGTTCCCGGTGCCAGGGCGTGTCGCAACATCAAAACCGCCCGGCCTTCCCGGAGAGCCTCCCAGGCCTCTGATTCATCGGCGTACGCAGTTCCTGCAAAAAGGGAAATCAGCCCCAGCGAAAACACAAGAAGTGCAGTAAGAACACTGTGAGTTTTCATAAGTTTGTCGATCCTCCACCCGCAAAGCATGCAACCACGTAATTAATACGCACCCCAAACCTACCAGGCTCACATCATCAAAAGGTAAACTTCACCAAGCACCGAACCAACAAAGGAACCAAACATGCCAATCTGGGTCGACGCCGACGCCTGCCCCGTGCCCATTCGGGAAATCCTCTGCCGCGCCGCCACCCGCTGGCAGGTCGATACCACCTTCATCGCCAACCACGCCATTAACCTGCCCCCGAGCCCTTACATCAAACGCCGGCAGGTACCCCAGGGTTTCGACGTGGCCGACAACGACATCATTGACCAGATGGAGACAGGCGATCTGGTGATCACCCAGGACATCCCCCTGGCTGCCGAAGCCATCGAAAAAGGCGCGGACGTGTTCAACCCGCGCGGCCAGGCTTTCACCAAAGAGAATATCCGCCAGCGCCTGGCTATGCGCAACTTCATGGAAGAAATGCGCAATGCTGGCCAGGTCACCGGTGGCCCGGCGCCCTTCAGCCAGACCGACCGCAAGGAATTCGCCGACAAGCTTGACCGCTGGCTGCAACAGAACGCCAGTAGGTGATAATGATTCCATTTTAAATTCTCGACAAATCCGCTACGCTTGCCGCTTTCTGGCGCAAGCGGAGCGAACCATGACACAGTCTTCCCCCCACACCACCAGCAGCTTTGCCGCCCTGGGCCGACTGCTGAAATACGCTCGCGGCTATCGTCGCCAGATCATTACCGCCACCACTTGCTCCATCATCAACAAGTTGTTCGATATCGCACCGGAGATCCTGATTGGTATCGCCATCGACGTGGTGGTAAACAAGGAAGAAAGCTTTGTGGCGGGCCTGGGCTTTGAGACCGCTCAGGAGCAGATCACCATCCTGGCTGTGCTGACCTTCTTTATCTGGGCCGGCGAATCGATATTCGAGTACCTGTTCCAGATCCTCTGGCGCAACCTGGCTCAACGCCTGCAGTCCGACCTGCGGCAAGACGCCTACGAGCATGCCCAGAAGCTGGACATGAGCTTCTTTGAAGCCCGCAGCTCAGGGCAACTGGTCGCCACCATGAACGACGACGTCAACCAGTTGGAGCGTTTCCTGGATGGCGGCGCCAACGCCATGATTCAGGTGGTGGTGACGGTCGTTGCCGTAGGCGCTGTGTTTTTCGTGTTGTCGCCACTCATTGCCCTGCTGGCGTTTACTCCCATTCCGCTGATTATCTGGGGCGCGTTCTACTTCCAGCGCAAGGCTGGCCCGCTGTACGCCGACGTGCGCGAGAAGGTCGGTGACCTGTCGAGCCGGTTGGCCAACAACCTGGGCGGCATTGCCACCATCAAGAGTTTCACAGCCGAAAACCGGGAAGCGGAGCGGCTGAAAGCCAGCAGTGAAGCCTATGTGGACGCAAACCGCCGGGCCATTCGCATCAGCTCCGCGTTTATTCCGGTGATCCGCATGGCGATCCTGGCGGGTTTCCTGGCCACCTTTACCGTGGGCGGCATGATGGCCCTGGAAGGCTCTCTGAACGTCGGTGCTTACGGCGTGCTGGTGTTCCTGACCCAACGTTTGCTGTGGCCTCTGACCGGCCTTGCGGAAGTAATCGACCTGTTTGAACGAGCCATGGCCAGCACCCGCCGCATCCTGGACCTGCTGGCTGAGCCGGTTCACGTTCGGGATGAATCCGGCAAAACGCTGGAACAGCCGGTGAAGGGCGAAGTCACCTTCGAGGGCGTGAGCTTCCACTACCCGTCCAGCGGTGCCGGTATCGACGACATTTCGGTAGCGGTACCAGCCGGCAATACCCTGGCGCTGGTCGGGGCGACCGGTTCCGGTAAGTCCACACTGATCAAGCTGTTGTTGCGTTTCTACGACCCCACGGGCGGCCAGATCCGCATCGACGGCCAGCCCATCCAGTCCGTCAGCCTGAAGTCCCTGCGGGAGGCCATCGGCCTGGTCAGCCAGGACGTATACCTGTTTGAGGGCAGCATTCGTGACAATCTCGCCTACGGCTCCCCCGGCGCGAGTGACGAACAGATTATCGAAGCGGCCAGGACGGCGGAGGCCTGGTCATTCATCGAGGCACTGCCCGAAGGGCTTGCCACCGCCGTGGGTGAACGAGGAGTTCGGCTTTCCGGTGGCCAGCGCCAGCGCCTTTCACTGGCCCGCGCACTGCTGAAAGACCCGCCCATTCTGGTGCTCGACGAAGCCACGAGTGCCGTGGACAACGAAACCGAGGCGGCCATCCAGCGCTCCCTGAAGCGGATTGGGCACAATCGCACCGTGATCATGATCGCGCATCGGCTGTCCACCATTGTGGATGCCGATACCATTGCCGTGGTAGCCGGCGGGCGCATTCTGGAATCCGGCCGCCATGAGGAACTGCTGGAGAACAACGGCCCCTATTCCGCACAATGGCGCGTACAGACCGGTCAGGCCTGACAGCACGCCATACATTGCCAGGCACACATTGATAGTAATTCGCATTTAGATTATTCTGCAGGCCCTCAGATCCATGGGAGCCTGCATGTCTGCGTTCTTTGAAGTATCCAGCCTGGGCGTGCACATTGGTGACGCTGCCATCCTTGACAACATCAACATCGAGTTTCGTGAAGGCGAGGTCACTGCCCTGCTCGGTCACAATGGCTCCGGCAAGTCCACGTTATTGAAAGTGCTGGCCCGCCAGATGTCGCCTTCTTCGGGCAATGCAAGCCTTCTTGGCAGCTCATTCCGGACCACCGGCGCGCGGGAATTCGCCCGTACGGTCGGTTACCTCCCCCAACATCCACCGGGCACGGACGGCCTCACCGTACGGGAACTGGTTGCCCTGGGGCGTTATCCCTGGCGCGGGCCTTTAGGCCGCTATACCGGCGAAGACCACCAGTTCATCGACCAGGCCATCCACGATACCGGGCTCGACCACTTCCAGCACCGCTCTGTGGACACGCTCTCCGGCGGCGAACGCCAGCGCGCCTGGATTGCCATGCTGCTGGCGCAACAAACCCGCTGTCTGCTGCTGGACGAGCCGATTTCCGCCCTGGACGTCAAACACCAGGTGGAAACCCTGCGCCTGGTGCACCGCCTGGCCGAAGAACGGGAACTGACGGTGATTGTGGTACTGCACGATGTCGACCTGGCCGCCCGCTTCTGCGACCGCTTGGTGGCCCTCAAAGGCGGCCGGTTGATTGCAGATGGCAGCCCACGCGACATCATGGACTCGGGAATCCTGGAATCCATTTACGGCGTACCAATGGGGGTGATGGAGCGGGCGCCGGGCCAGTGGGTCTCGTATGTGCACTGAGCGTGTGGCTAAAACCCTGATTGCCATGGTGTTCATTGGTGCTCTGTCGCTGCCCGCCAGCGCCGGCACCTGGCAGCATGAAGGCGGCACCCTCACCCTGGACGAGCAACCTGAGCGGATTGTTGCCCTCAACTGGGCCGCCACAGAAGCCTTGCTGTTGCTGGGCGTGACGCCCGTGGGCGTCGCTGACCGCGATGGCTATGACGTGTGGGTGAATGAGCCGCAGCTTCCAGAGGAGGTTGCCAACATCGGCACCCGCGTCGCCCCCAGCCTCGAAGCCATTGCCGAACTCAAACCGGATCTGATTGTTACCAGTGCCGAAATGGCGCCCGCCGCAAAACTGCTGGAGCGTATCGCCCCCACTTACGTTATCAGTGTGTACAAAGAGGGCAGTCAACCCTTCGAGAAAGCCAGTGACATGCTGACCACCCTCGGCGAGATGCTGGGCCGCGAGGCTCGCGCCGAATCGATTCTGGCGGATATTGACACCACTCTGGAAACGCAACGCCGCCGGCTGGAAGCGGCGGGACTGACAGACCGGCCGGTTGCACTGGTTAATTTCATGGACGCCCGCCACGTGCGTATTTATGCCCCCAACGGCCTTTACCAGAGTGCCCTGAATGCCCTCGGGCTGGAAAACGCCTGGCCCCGGCAAGGCAACTTCTGGGGCTTCTCGGTGGTGGGCCTGGAATCCATAGCTCCTTATGAAGACAGCCGTATTGTGGTGATTGCGCCCACCGCCCCCGGGCTTGCAGACACCCTGGCCGCCAGCCCGTTCTGGACGTACCTGCCAGCGGTCAACCGCCATCAGGTTTACGAGATCGACGCCATCTGGCCGTTTGGCGGGGTTTTTCCGGTGAAACGGCTGGCCACCATGCTGACAGACAGCCTGCTGGCCGGGGGCTCTGACAATGTACGCTAGCACCTCCGGCATGCCTGCTTCCCAGCCTGACATGCCCGCCAGGCTGCCCATCGCCGCCACACTCCTCTGGCTGGGCGCGTTACTTGCCAGCGCCGCTCCCTGGCTCAACCAGTTGGATGCCGGTGCTGTGGTGTCAGCATTCTGGGCCTTCAATCCGGACGACTATTCATCGGTTCTGGCTCACTTCAGCTGGGCGCCGCGTGTATCCATCGCCATCCTGATTGGCTGCGGCCTGGGGCTGGCCGGGGCGGTTACCCAACAGGTGCTGGGCAATCCGCTGGCTTCGCCCACCACCCTCGGTGTGGAAGCGGGTGGCCAATTCGGGGTGACCGTTGCCACGCTGTTCGCGCCCGGTTTACTGGCCTTCAGCCCGGATCTGGTGGCCATTGCAGGTGGCCTCATCGCCATCGGCATGGTGATCGTCCTGACGTGGCGGCTTGGTTTTTCACCCGTGACGGTGATCCTTGCCGGCCTTGTCATCACCTTCTTCCTGGGCGCCCTCAACATGGCGTTTCTGCTGCTCAAAGGTGAGTGGCTGGGCAATCTTTTCATCTGGGGCGCCGGCTCACTGGTACAGAACAATTGGGGGCCGTTCATGGAGCTGTGGCCCCGCGTGCTGGTCATCTCGGTGCTGATATTGCTGCTGATGCGCCCGTTGCAGGTGCTGCAACTGGGGCAGTCGTCCGCCAGTTCACTGGGTGCCAGGGTCGGGCTTATTCGGGCACTGGCTCTGTTCCTGGTGGTACTGATGACGGCAACGGTTGTCAGCCGGGTGGGCGTCGTGGCCTTTGTGGGGCTGGCAGCGCCGGTACTGGCTCGCCTGCTGGGCGCGCGTACATTAGCCAGTCGCATCCTGTGGAGCACGCTCATGGGCGGTGGGCTATTGCTGCTGGCGGATACCCTGGCGCATTGGGCATCTACCTGGGGTGATGGCTCCCTGGTGCCGACGGGAACCACCACGGCCCTCATTGGCGGCCCCATCATCCTGCTGGCGTTACAGGGTTTCAGAAACACCCATCACATGCCCGGGCAGGAATCCAACCTTGCGGGCTTCCAGCCCAGGCGGCGCGCGCCGTTGCTGGTCAGTGGTATCGTGACCGGGCTGATCGCACTGACCGTTGTCGTTTCCATGGGTTGGTCCCCGGGCCTGGATGGCTGGAACTGGACACCTGTCACCCAATGGGACAATGCCTGGGTGTGGCGCGGCCCGCGCCTGTTGGCCGCCATGCTGGCAGGGGTCGCATTGGGTCTCGCCGGCACGCTGATTCAGCGGATGACGGGTAATCCAATGGGGAGCCCGGAGATGTTGGGTATCAGCGGCGGCGCCGCGCTGGCCATGGTTCTTATCGTGCTCACCGGCGCGGATGTAGGCCGGGCCGGGCAGCTTGGCGCTGCGACGCTCGGCGCGGCCGGCGCACTCGGGTTATTGATTCTCCTGGCCCGAAAACATCGATTCGCCGGTAACCAACTGCTGCTGGGCGGCCTGGCCCTGTATGTATTCATGGATGCGGGGCTGAGATTGGTCATGGCCTCCGGCGGCACCGTCGCGTCACAACTGCTGAACTGGATGTACGGTTCCACCTGGCTGGTTTCCGAAACCGAAGCGTTTGGGCTGCTGGGATTCATCCTTCTTATCTGCGGCGTTTTGGCGCTGATCGTAAGACCCCTGACGCTCTTGCCTCTGGGAGATACTTCGGCATCGTCCCTCGGGCTTCCGGTCACTAAAGCCCGCCTGCTACTGCTGCTGCTTGCCGCGGTACTGACTGCATCGGCTACGGTGGTGATTGGCCCTCTGAGTTTCGTAGGGCTCATTGCACCGCACCTGGCACGGGTACTGGGGCAGCAAACCGTTGGCAGGCAATTGATCGTGGCCGGGTTGGTGGGTGGCCTTCTGTTGGCCCTGGCGGACTACCTGTCACGCATTGTGGTCTTCCCCAACCAGTTACCGGCGGGCTTGCTGGCTGCGCTGGTTGGTGGCGTCTACTTCTTGTGGGGGCTAAGCCGGCACGGTAAAGCGTGACCGACGGGACGTGTCACCAGAGCACCAGGAGGCTGGCTATGATCAGAACAAACACACCGGCGCCGGCGGCCAGTTTCAGCCCTTCAATCGCTTCCTCTTCCGGGGTCATTGTACGTCTCCTTGTGTCCATGGGTATGGATGGTTCCCGTTGATATTGAAGTAACTGTACATGATACTCGCCCAAATGTTAATAGTTCTCATTAGCGTTCTTGTAACGTCATGGTCGTAATGTTATCGCCTGATACTGCCGGCCATTCCGTTCGTATCAAATGCTAGACTTTATCGATGCAGGAATAACCTGGCGGAGGGAGATCAATCTATGAACCGACTCGGCAACATCGCGACTCTACTGGCGTTGGCTGGGCTGGCAGCGGCCGGGCCAGCCTTCGGGCAAACGTTCAGCTCAGACAAAGCCGAATTTCGTCTGGATACGGTCGCGGAAGGCCTGGAACATCCCTGGAGCCTCGCCTTTCTCCCCGATGGTTCACAGTTGGTGACCGAGCGCGAAGGCCGGCTACGCCGAATCGAGAATGGTGAATTGCAGGACAAGCCAATTGCCGGTGTTCCCGAGCTGGTGGTCTCCGGCCAGGGTGGCCTGCTGGATGTGATCCTGCATCCGGACTTCGAAAACAATCGCACTCTGTTCCTGAGTTACGCCCATAAGATCAGCCGCGACGGGCTGACGACCAGAGTGGCTCGTGCAACGTTGGACGGCGACCGGCTGTCAGAGGTTGAAGTGATTTTCGAGGCCCTCCCCCGAGGCAACACCAGCCGTCATTTCGCAGGCCGCATGGAGTTTGATCGCGATGGCAATCTGTACGTCGCGGTGGGCGACCGGGGTGAAATGGACCGTGCCCAGGCCACCGATGACGATGCTGGCGGCGTTCACCGCCTGACCGTTGACGGCGCCCCCGCGCCGGGCAATCCGTTTGTCGACGACCCGTCAGTGAATGACACCTTCTTCACCTACGGCAACCGCAACATTCAGGGCATGACCATTCACCCGCAAACAGGCGACATCTGGAGCCATGAGCACGGCCCCAGGGGTGGCGACGAGATCAACATCATCCGTGCGGGTAACAACTACGGCTGGCCAGACGTCACCTATGGCATCGACTACTCCGGAGTGCCCATCACCAGCAAAACCACCATGGAGGGCGTGACCGACCCGCTGCACTATTGGGACCCGTCCATTGCCCCCTCGGGCATGGCATTCTATACCGGTGACGAATTCCCGGAGTGGCGGGGAGATCTGTTTGTGGGCGCCCTGAAAATGCAGAAGCTGGTGCGCCTGAGCATTGAGAACGGCACGGTCAGGGAAGAAGAAGATCTTCTGGAAGACCTGGGCGAACGCATCCGTGATGTGCGAATGGGGCCCGACGGTGCATTATGGCTGTTGACGGACGCGGACAACGGCAAGGTCTACCGGATAGTTCCAGCAGAATAGTTCGACGAGGAAACCAGCGAAGCGTCAGTGAGGATCGTTGGTTCTCTCGGTTTTCTCAAACTGCGGAGTATCGTCGGTGATGGTGAACCAGTCCGACTTGGAGCCCACATAAACGTGTGATGCCGGCCGCTTTTCCAGGGGCTCATTGATCATGCCCACCCGCAGGCGCAGTATACCGGGGATGGCATCCACGCGGCTGTATAACTGGCTACCGCACCTGGGGCAGAACCCGCGGTACTTTCCCGGCCGGGATTCGTATTCACGGATCAGGTCCTCACCCGCTGTAAAACGGGTACGGATTTTCTGGATCGGCGAACTGGCGGAAAATGCACTACCGTGAGCCCGGCGGCACTGGCTACAGTGGCACAGGGCAATCGGCCCCAGAGGGCCGTCGTATTCAAGTTTTATATCGCCGCACAGGCATTGCCCTGTCAGCATAACGTGACCTCAACCATGGTTTCGCTTGCGGGTTTCGAAGGCCGGTATGATAACCACCCGCCACTTGAAGAACCAGCGGGCGGGCACCACATATAAGTCACAGCGTTCACGAAGGAGGACACTATGGCATTCAGCACACTTCCGAACATCGGTATGGGTACATTCCGCCTGAAGGGCAACGATGCAAGAGACGCCGTGAAGAGTGCCCTTTCCCTTGGCTACCGGCATATCGATACCGCCCAGATGTACGGGAATGAGGCTGAAGTAGGCGATGGTATTACCTCAAGCGGTATTCCACGACGGGAGATTTTCCTGACCACAAAAGTGTGGCACGACCAGCTCCAGCACAGCGACCTGATCAACAGCCTGCACGACAGCCTGTCGCGACTGAAGACCGACCATGTCGACCTCACACTGATTCATTGGCCATCGCCGGGCGACGCCATCCCCATGGAGGAATACCTGGGTGCACTGCGCGACGCGCAACGCGAAGGGCTAACCACCCACATCGGGCTGTCCAACTTCACCTGCGCGCAAATGGACAAGGCCAAGGAAATACTGGGTGACACGGCGATTTTCACCAACCAGGTGGAAGTGCATCCGTTCCTGGCCAACCGCAAGGTGGTGGAGCATGCCCAGAAGCTGGGCATTACCGTAACCGGTTACATGCCGCTGGCGGTGGGTAAGGTCATGGACGATGAAACCCTGGCTCGCATTGGCCGCGAACACAATGCGTCTGCTGCGCAGATTGCCATTGCCTGGGTGGCCTCCCGAGGGGTGGTACCGATTCCGTCGTCAACCCGACCCAAGCACCAGAAGTCCAACCTCGACGCGCTGAACATCACGCTCAGCGAGGATGAAATTGCGGAAATTGACGGCCTGGACCGTGGTGATCGGATCGCTAATCCGGATTTCGCGCCTGCCTGGGACTGACGAAGCAGGCCATCGCCGCCAACACCAGCGTGGTACCCGGAATGACCGCCAGCACCCAGGTGCCTAATGTCCAAAGGGTCGCCACGCTGAACAGTGACCATATCAGTGGTAATAATAGAAACAGCCACCGCACCCGGCGGGGAAACAGCAGCATGCAGGGCACCGCGCCCAACGCCGTGACGTCCGGTGTAACGGCGAACAGCGCTGCTGCCTGACCATTGCCGGTTTGAGCGACTGCGAGGAGAGGCGACAGCCCCATCAATGCGATCCAGCCGATGCCCATCAGCCAGCGAGACCATATCGGCCGGTTCGTTGCCGCATTCCAGGGCCAGAACAGCCCCGCCACCGTCAGTAAAGCACCCTGCAGGACAAAGGCCCAGCCGAACCAGATTGCCGGCAGATTGATCGGCCCGTAGTAATGCATCAGGAAGCCGGCCCCGCTCCATAGCCACGCCGCGGCCACCAGCAGCAGTGCACTGCGCCTCGCCATCGCGTCCCCACGTACCAGTAAGGTGCCAATCGCGATCACCATCACCACCGCAACTCCCTGCCATGGCCAGATGTCCTGGTTGATGCGCACAAAGAGCCGAAGAAACACCTCCGGCCCGAACATCAGGAAATCCGCCAGGGAATAGCTGAGCCAGGTGGTCCCCATCACAGCCCTGCGACATAGGCCGCCATTCGGCGCCGTTGTTTCTCATCCGGCAAAGCACCGTATAGGGCGCCCATGTTCTCCTTCATATGCTCAACGCTGGTGGTGGCCGGAATGGCACAGGTAACCGCCGGGTGGGAAAGGATGTACTTCAGGAAAAACTCCGCCCAGTTGCGGCAGCCTACCTCATCGGCCCAGGGAGGCAGCGTTTCGGACTGGAAGCGTCGGAACAGTCGCCCGCCCTGGAAAGGCCGGTTCACAATCACGGCGATCCCGCGTTCCCTCGCCAAAGGCAGCAGTCGGTCTTCCGCCTCTCTGTCCAGCACGTTGTAGGTCAATTGCACAAAGTCCAGCCGTTCCGTCTCCATGATGCGTGCGAAATCCCCGTGCCTGCGGCCATGGGAGGTAGTGATGCCGATATAGCGAACGTCGCCATCGGCTTTCATTTGCTGGAGGGTTGCCAGGTGTTGCTGCCAGGCCACCAGGTTGTGTACCTGCTGCAGGTCAAATCGCTCTATGCCCCACTTCCTGCGGGATTCCCGGTCCTGTTGCCGGGTTGCATCACCGTCTCCGGTCCAGATCTTGGTGGCGGAAAACAGTTTGTCACGGGCATTGAGGGTGTCCAGCGCCTCGCCCATCACCTCTGCCGCCGAGCCGTACATGGGTGAGCAGTCCACCAGGGTGCCACCGAGGTCGAAAAAGGTTTTCAGTACCTCGGTACGCTGATTAATCAGGTACTGGTCACCACCGACATTGAAGGTACGCCAGGTACCCATGCCAACGGCTGACAATCGTTCGCCGGAGGAAGGAATGGGATTCATCATCGCATCCCTCTTCGGAGCAGCCATCAGCGCAGGCATTCGACATGAAAGACCTGCCGCGGCCATGGCAGCCAGAAATCGCCGTCGAGTCAGTTCGCGCGCCATACTCACTCCATTCCCTGTTTCCATCATACTAATCAATAGGTTGTACAAATGCTAACCAGTTGATTAGCATGGGCGCTTACATCCGTTAACAAAAACGCAATATAAACAACGCCCCTACTGGCATTTTTTAACGTCATGTAGAGCCTTTCCACATAGTACACGCGTAGAATATGGGCTATTGTTAATGCACCTGGAATCAATGAGCGCCACACCATGTTGCTGAAGGCACGACGCCACCTGAACACGCCCCGTTATGGAACTATCCGCCAGCATGGTCGAGTGGCCCGTGGCATGGTGGTCTCCTCCATGGCTGCAGTCCTGGCAGTCGGGTCTGCCTGTGCATTTGCCTCGGAGTCAGCCGAGGCTGGTGGCACCAATAAGACCTGGAGCAACCAGGTGCGGGATTACGCCACCGAATCCCTGAACGACGAACAGGCGCTGAGCCTGGCGGCCATACCCATGAATGGGCCGGGCATTGAGCAATACATCAACGCGGATGCCTTGATGAGCCCTGGCTCTATCATGAAGCTGGTCACTACCTATGCGGCACTGGAAATCCTGGGGCCAACCTATCACTGGGACACCAGCTTCTACACCGATGGCGAGCTTGTTGGCGATACCCTCAACGGCAGTTTCTACGTTGACATGGGCGGCGATCCCAAGCTGACCATTGAGCGCCTTTGGAGCACCCTGAACGAATTACGCGGCATGGGCATCAGTGCCATCAACGGCAACCTGGTGCTGGACGGTGATGTGTTCCGCATCGCAGACGAGCAACCCGTTTTCGACGACAACGGTGACAACCCCCACGCTCCGTTTCTGGTAAAGCCGTCGCCATACCTGAGCAATCTCAACCTCGTTCACTTTCAGGTTCGCGCAGATGAACGCGGAACACAGGCCTGGAGCGCGCCTTCACTGAACGACGTGGTGATCGACAATCGAGTGATCGCTACTGCGGAAGCCCCCTGCCCCGCTCGCCGTCATTTTACCTGGGAGCCGTTTTTCCACGAGGATCACCGGGTCACCGTTCGGGTGTCAGGCGAATTACCGCAGGGCTGCCGCACCACGGCCTATCTGTCGCTTCTGCCTCACGAACAGTACACCGCATCCATGATACGTTCACTGCTGTCAGACATGGGTATCGACATCAACGGTAAGAGCCTGCTGGCCAAAACGCCGGATGACGCCCGCCTGTTGCTGAGGACCACGTCTCCGGATCTGGTAACGATGGTTAGGGACATCAACAAGTGGAGCAGCAACGTGATGGCTCGCCAGTTGCTTCTTACCATCGGTGCCGAGAATCGCCTGGAAGATGAAGAAGACGATCGTGTGGCCGGTATTCGCGTCGTTAACGAGTGGCTACAGGAAAAAGGCGTCAATACCGCTGGCCTGGTGATCGAAAACGGTGCGGGTCTGACACGCGACGGCCGTATTACAGCGCGCCAGGGTGCGCAGATTCTACAGCACGCCTGGAACAGCCCTTTCGCTTCGGACCTGATGGCCTCCATGCCGTTGATTGCGATGGATGGCACCATGGCCAGACGGCTGCGGAATTCCGGCCTGGACGGCAAAGGGCGCATCAAGACAGGTTACCTTGAGAACGTGCGCTCCATTGCAGGCTTCACCCGCGACGACACCGACACCACCTGGGCCATTGTCGGCATGGTCAACAACGACCCTGCCTGGAATGGTCAGGCCGTGCTGGACCGGATTATCTACTCCCTTCACTACCGTCCGCCCACTGGAACCACCCTCTCCAGGGCCCAATCCAGCGGCACAAAAATACGCTGAACCACACCAATAAGCGGTAGCTGCCGGGTTTCGGTGGTTACCGTTCTGTCATTTACCGGCCCAAAGCCCACCCCCCGCACCCGCAACCTTTTGTGGCGCATTCGGCAACAGATCCGTTGTAGCGACGCCTCTCCCTACCAAGTTTATTTCCATACCTTCATGCCGTAATCAGATCCCGCTGCTAATCTTATGCGTAGCAGTAGCACTAGGTGCGTAAATTGGCGGAGCCTTCAGGGGTATCGCCAAAGACAAGTACCAACAAGAGTCTGGACGGGGCTATATCGCCCCGTTCCTCACTGGAAGGAGATTGTGCATGAGCAAGCATACTTCGATGTTAGGTGCTGCAGGTGTAATCAGCATCGCTGTCATTGCCGGGGGCTGTGCCAGTTCGGTTGAGCGGCCGGATGGTGAACTCCGGTCCGCCGAGTCTGCCATTCAGCAGGCGGTGTCGTCCGATGCCAGGGATTTTGAACCCGTACTCTTGAATCAGGCTCAGAACCGGGTTGCGGATGCCGAGGAATTGATCAATCGCGAACAATACCTTGACGCAAGCCGCTTACTCGAAAAGGCAGCCGTGGATGCGCAACTGGCCGGCGCTCGCTCGGAAACCGCGAAAGCAAGACAAGCGGTTGATGAGGTCAATCGCAATATTGAGTCTCTTCGCAAGCGAATCGACGAACGCCAGTAAAGGCCTCATCGGAAACGGGAGATGGTTATGAACAAGCGCAACATGACTTTGGGTATGGCAGTAAGCGTTTCTGTCCTCGTGGCAGGCTGCGCCAGCACGCCCCAGGATAACGCAAAGGTCGATGAAGCACGGGCCGCCTATGAGGAAATCCGCAACGACCCGAACGTAGCCCGCAGTGGTGATCGCCAGTTGAGGAACGCAAGGGAGCAATTGTCCCGTGCTGAAACTCTGCTCGCGGACGGTGCGGACGTTACCGAGATTGAACACGCGGCTTATCTTGCCAACCGGCATGCACAAATAGCCGGTGAGCAGGGAGAGCGCGCAGAGCTGCAGGAGCAGATTGATTCCGCGGAAGCGCGTCGCAAGGAGCTGGAACTGCAGATGCGCGCTGACGAAGCCGCACAGGCCAGGCGGGAAGCCAAAGAGCTTCGCCTGCAAATGGAAGCCATGCAGGCAGAGCAAACCGACCGGGGAATGGTGTTGACCCTCGGAGATGTGCTGTTCGACCTCGACAAGGCCGAACTGAAGTCTTCCGGTGAAGCCACTGTCAGACGGCTGGCCGAGTTCATGGCCGAGTATGAAAACCGGCGTGTGCGGGTGGAAGGCTACACCGATAGCACCGGTGAGGCCTCCTACAATCAGGGCCTGTCCGAGCGTCGTGCGGAAGCCGTTCGCGATACCCTTGTCGATATGGGCATCAGCAGAAGCCGCGTTGAGACAAAAGGGTTCGGTGAGCAGTTCCCCGTTGCCAGCAATGACACCTCTGGCGGAAGGCAGCAAAATCGCCGGGTAGAGATTGTAATCTCCGACGAAGAGGGCAATATCAAAGCGCGGGAGAATTGATCACCCCGCTGCCACTTACCCATAAAAAAGGTTCATCGCAC
>NZ_DFMB01000062.1:0-8137 GCF_002375325.1 Marinobacter sp. UBA3604 | reverse complement strand
ATCTGGGTCACCGTGAGGTGACCTTTTTTGTGCCTGATTGTTCGAGTCGTGTGGTTTATTATTCTTCCAGGTCGTCCGGGTCCAGCGGAAGCGTTCTTTCCTCGCCTGTAATCTCTTCCAGCCGTTCGATATCGGCTTCGAAACGTTCCCGCAGGGCTTTTATATTGGCGTTCTGCGAGTTGATTTCCCGTTCGATGTCACGAATCTGGGCTTCCAGTCGCCGTATTTTTTCCAGTGTCGCTTCGGGGATGTCGCGACCGGATCGCTCCAGGTCTGCAGCCCGGCTCTGTTCGCTGTCCAGTTGGCTGACGATCACCGAAATGTTGCCTCGCTTGAGCTGATTCAGCCCCTGCAGCTCACGTATCTTGCGGTGCATGGCGCGCACGGCTTCGTCTGGGTGGCTGTAGCGCTCCAGAAGCT
This sequence comes from Marinobacter sp. UBA3604, assembly GCF_002375325.1. NCBI lineage: Bacteria > Pseudomonadati > Pseudomonadota > Gammaproteobacteria > Pseudomonadales > Marinobacteraceae > Marinobacter > Marinobacter sp. UBA3604. The sequence goes on along the minus strand of NZ_DFMB01000062.1, from coordinate 7,717 downwards.
TGCGATCGAGCTCCCGCTGTCGTTCCGCTTCGGCCTGGCGTTTTTCCTCGGCTTCCCTGGCGGCAATTTCCTCTTCGGTGGGTTCCGGATCGATCGTTTCAATTACCCGACCGTTCTTGCTGAGAATGTCGTAGCCCCGTCTGGATGCTTCCTGGGGGATGGTACTGCTGATGACAATCTGACCGTTTTCATCGGTATAACGATACATCCTTGCCTCTACGATAGAGGCAGACATCAGCGCAGCCGCAGCAGATACAGCGATTGAAAACCTGGTCAGACGATTCATGGTGAGAGACTGGCGCTCCGCTTGAAACAATGTATGTCAGGAAGCATACCAAAAGCTGAACGATAAACCATGCCCGGATTCAGACTCCGTACTCGTCCCGATATGCGGCGACTTTGTCAGCATGTTCTGAAAAGCCGGGCCTGCTTTGCAGGTAGGCAAGCACCTGCTCAAGCTTGATAATACTGACCACAGGAATGCCGAACTCCTCTTTGACTTCCTGGATGGCGGAGAGTTCGCCAGCGCCTCGCTCCTGGCGATCCAGGGCAATGAGTACGCCTGCAGGCTCCGCCCCTGAGGTGCGGATCAGCTCCATGGATTCCCGGATAGCCGTGCCAGCGGTAATAACGTCATCAACAATCAGAACCTTGCCTTCCAGGGGGGCGCCCACGATATTGCCACCCTCGCCGTGATCCTTCTTTTCTTTTCGGTTGAAGGCGAATGGTTTGTTGTTACCCTCGGCGGCCAGGGCCATGGCGGTGACCGTCGCCAACGGTATGCCCTTATAGGCAGGCCCGAAAATAATGTCATAATCCAGCCCACTACGCTGGAGTGCTGCGGCATAGGCCTTGCTTAACTCAAGCAGATCCTCCCCGGTATTGAACAACCCCGCATTGAAGAAATAGGGGCTGGTGCGGCCGGATTTAAGCGTAAATTCTCCGAAACGGAGTACGTTACGGCGGATGGCGAACTCAATGAACTGTTGCTGATAGTCGTGCATGACAGGGCTTCTGGCGGGTTTGGATCTTTAATTAACGCGTAAAACCGGTATCATACACACAAACCGAATCAGGGAACACGTATGCGGGTAGTTACAATCAGCGTCAACGGTCTGGCCCAGGCTGTTGAAAAAGGTTTCTTTGAATGGCTAGCCAGGCAGGACGCTGACGTGGTTTGCGTTCAGGACCACCGCATGCGGGCTTACGAGGTCGAGGATTTCAACCTGATCCCGGACGGCTATGAGGCCTACTTTATTGATGGCGAGCGTAACGAGGATGGGGGCGTTGGTATCTATACCCGCCATTTCCCGAAGGCCATTATGTACGGTTTCGCCAATGAGCAGGCAGATCGCGAAGGCCGTTTCATTCAGGCGGATTTTGACAAGGTATCTGTCGCCTGCGTTCTCTCTCCCTGCGCACTTGGCCGCGAAGAAGAATTGATTGGCGAGGACGACCTGACGGTTCTGGATCACAAGGACGACTTCATGGAAGCCTTTGGCCTCCATATGCAGAAAACCCTGCGCAAGCGCCGTCAGTTTATTTTCTGCGCCAACCTGCAAACCGCCCATCACGTAACTGACGCCAGCCCGCTGTACCACAAACTGGATTTTTCCGGCTTCCTGCCCCATGAGCGGGCATGGCTGGACCGTTTGTTTGATGAAATGGGCTGTGTTGATGCATTCCGCGATATCAACAAGCAGAGCAACCAGTATACCTGGTGGCCAGAGCAGGCTGAAGGGTCCCGCAAGAGCGCAGGTATCCGGGTGGACTATCAGCTACTGACGCCGGGTATCCGCAAGACCATTCAGGATGGCTGGATTGACGACAGTACCCGTTTCTCCGATCACGCGCCGGTGATCATGGATTACGACATCGGAATCGGTTTCTAGGATTGGAGTAAGCGGTCTCGGGAAGATGGGCCTTCCCGGACACGCTACAAGCACATCCCTGTGCGCTCGACTCCGGCCGTCCCTGGCCGGAGACGGTCCGGGAAGGCCCATCTTCCCAAGCCCGCCGAACCTCGGAGTTAACGGCTACTGAGCCAAAGCCGCTTTCTGTGCCTCAAACAGCTGTCCAATACCCAGCTTGGCCAGCTTCAACATGCCGTCCAGCTCTTCCTGTTCAAACGGCGCGCCCTCGGCCGTCCCCTGAATTTCAATGAAACCACCCTGATCCGTCATGATCACGTTCATGTCGGTTTCGGCCTCGGAATCCTCCGGGTAATCCAGGTCCAATACCGGTGTGCCTTTGTAAACGCCCACAGAAAACGCTGCAATCATCTGCTTCAGCGGCGATTTTTTCAGCCGGCCTTCTTTCACCAGATGGTTCAGCGCATCCACAAGCGCCACGCAGCCACCGGTAATCGCAGCGGTGCGGGTGCCACCGTCGGCCTGGATGACATCGCAGTCGATGGTGATGGAATGCTCGCCCAAGGCGCTCAGGTCAACCGCTGCGCGCAGGGAACGGCCGATCAGGCGCTGGATTTCCACGGTGCGGCCGCCCTGCTTGCCGCGGGCAGCTTCCCGCCCCATGCGGCTGCCGGTGGAACGGGGTAGCATGCCATACTCGGCCGTAATCCAGCCTTTGCCTTCGCCCCGCAGGAAAGGGGGGACCTTGTTTTCAACAGAGGCGGTGCAGATCACCTTGGTGTCGCCAAATTCCACCAGCACGGAGCCCTCAGCGTGGCGGGTGTAGTGACGGGTGATGCGAATGTCTCGGGATTGTTCCGGCGTTCTTCCGCTCGGTCTCATAATTGTTCCTGGTATCAGTGGTGAGTGTCCGGGGTGAATCCCCGGTCGATTGCAAAGTCGAAAGATTGCGGAGTATAACACGCAGTCTGTGGCGTCTGTTCGATGTTGGAGCGGCCAGCCTGCTAAACTTGAAATCTGCTTCTTCGCAAACGTGGAGTCACCATGATCAGAAGTATGACGGCCTTCGCCCGCCAGGATACCCAGGAAGACTGGGGAACGCTCACCTGTGAAATTCGCACGGTTAACCACCGGTACCTGGAGCCGTCCTTTCGCTTGCCCGAAGCGCTCCGGGAGCTGGAGAACAGTTTCCGTGAGCAACTGCGCAAGCAATTGCGGCGCGGCAAGGTAGACGTGGCCATTCGTCTTCAGGCCAATGAATCGGCAACCCAGGGCTTCGAGATCGACGAGGATGTGGCAAATGCTGTCAATGAGGCGGCCAACCACATCAACAGGATGCTGGACAACCCGGCCCACATTAGCGCACTGGATATACTCCGTTGGCCGGGAGTGCTGGCCTCCACTGAACAGGATTTTGGCCCCGCCAGGAAAGCGGCTGGCGAACTATTCGAGCGTACTGTGAGTGAATTGGTGACGGTCAGGGAGCGGGAAGGTGAACGCCTGCGGCCGCTGTTTGAAGACAGGCTCACCACCATGGGTGAGCGGGTGACTGAGGTTCGGGAGCGAATGCCGGAACTGATTCGTGCCCAGGAAGAGCATCTGAAAAACCGCTTTGAGCAGGCGAAGGTGGAGCTTGACCCGGATCGCGTGGCCCAGGAAATGGTGATGCTGGCCCAGAAAAGCGATGTCGCCGAAGAGCTGGATCGCTTGGAAGCCCATATCACCGAGGTCTCGGACACTCTGCAGTCCGACGATGCCATCGGTCGCCGTTTGGATTTCCTGATGCAGGAGCTCAACCGCGAGGCCAATACGCTCAGCAGCAAAAGCATCGATGCCCGGGTGACAAGGGCAGCGGTTGACCTGAAAGTGTTGATAGAGCAAATGCGGGAGCAGGTCCAGAACCTGGAGTAACCTCACTTGGATGCGGGGGCGGCGCAAACGCCGTATAATCCCGCCCTCGTTATTGTGGTGGCGCCGGGGTTGTTCCGCGCCAACTGAAAGCCCGTCAATGCCCGGAGTTGTTAGTCCCATGAGCCAGGAGTCAGAACAAGGCACGCTGTATGTGATTTCCGCCCCCTCGGGTGCAGGTAAGACCAGCCTGGTGGCTCAAATGCTGAAGCAGGACGAAAAGCTTGGTGTCTCCGTGTCCCATACAACCAGGCCTATACGAACGGGTGAGCAGGATGGCGTCAACTACCATTTCGTCAGCCGAGAAGCCTTCGAGGCGATGATCAATCGCGGTGACTTTCTGGAGCATGCGGATGTTTTCGGGAACTACTACGGCACCTCACAGGTCTGGGTGAAACAAACACTGGCCACGGGTCAGGATGTGATCCTGGAAATTGACTGGCAGGGTGCGGAGCAGGTCCGCCACCTGATGCCAGACTGTGTCAGCATTTTCATCGTGCCGCCATCGCCGGAGGCGTTAAAGGATCGCCTGACCGGCCGGGGTACAGACGCACCGGAGGTGGTGGCGCGTCGCCTCAATGAGGCGGCGGATGAGTGCAGCCACGCGGTGGAATTCGATTATCTGGTGGTTAACGATGATTTCGACACTGCGCTGGACGACCTGCTGGCGATTGTTCGTTGCCATCGTCTGCGCATGCAGGCCCAGCAGGTCAGGCATTCCGGGCTGTTGGTCAGGCTGTCCGAGCGCCATTGATCGGCGCACATTGCCTGTATACAAATTGAACCGGCCGCAGTAAACTACGCGGTCTGCTGAAATCAGTCATTTTGCTATTGTCGGGGAAGTTATGGCACGAGTTACCGTTGAAGATTGCCTTGAACACGTTGATAACCGCTTCCAGCTGGTTATGCTGGCCACCAAGCGTGCCCGCCAGATCGCAACCAAAGGTTTCGAGCCGCTGGTCGCCGAAGAGAACGACAAGCCTACCGTTATCGCCCTGCGTGAAATCGCGGAAGGCAAGATCTCCCGCGATCTCCTCACTGAGGATGACGACGAATAAGGTTGAATGTGGCCGAAGACGGGAATATTTTCTGGTTACCCGTCCAAAGCATTGAAATCTGTTCTTGCGGTTTTATAGTGTATCTATAGGCATGACTGGAAGAACGTCGGAAGGACCCGAATGCTTGCATTCGGGTTTTTTTATCCCTGGCATTTATGATCCCCACGGAGGCGCGGTGTCGGCAGAGGCAACGGTTGATGTGCTGGCCAATGAACTCAGCACGTATCTTGATACCAATCGCATCAATCAGGTGCGAAGAGCCTACTATTATGCCGAACAGGCCCACGAAGGGCAGATGCGCAAAAGCGGCGATCGCTATATTACCCATCCCCTGGCGGTTGCTCGAATCCTTGCTGGCCTGAAACTGGATCACCAGAGCCTGATGGCGGCCATGCTCCACGATGTCATCGAAGATACCGGCATCCCCAAGGATGCGCTGTCGGAGCAGTTTGGCGAGGATGTGGCTGAACTCGTAGACGGCGTCAGCAAGCTCACTCAGATTGAGTTCCGTTCCCGCGCCGAGGCCCAGGCCGAAAACTTCCAGAAAATGACGCTTGCCATGGCACGGGATATCCGCGTGATCCTGGTCAAACTGGCGGATCGCCTGCACAACATGCGCACCCTGGGCCCGATGCCTTATGAGAAGCGTCAGCGCATCGCCAACGAAACCCTGGATATCTACGCCCCGATTGCCAATCGCCTGGGTATGCACTCCATTTGCACCGAACTGGAAGATCTGGGGTTCTCTTCACTGTACCCGATGCGGTCAAAGTACATTTCCAAGGCGGTCGCAAAGCTTCGGGGCAGCCACCGGGAAATCATTGACGATATCCGTGGCAAATTGCAGGAGAAACTGGAAGAGCGAAGCCTGCCCGGCCGCATCCTGGGCCGGGAAAAGCATTTGAACAGCATCTACAACAAGATGAAGTTCAAGCAGAAGTCCTTCCACGAAATCATGGATGTGTACGCTTTCCGGATCATTACCGACACCGAGGACGATTGCTATCGCATCCTCGGCGCCGTACACAGCCTCTACAAGCCGCTGCCGGGCCGTTTCAAGGACTACATTGCCATGCCCAAGGCCAATGGCTATCAGTCCCTGCACACCACTCTGTTCGGCATGCATGTGAATATTGAAATCCAGATCCGCACCGAGGAAATGGAGCACATCGCCAACAACGGTATTGCGGCCCACTGGATGTACAAGAACGAGCCCTCCAGTGTGACCAGCGTCAACCAGACACGGGTGGACCGTTGGGTGAAGGGCCTGATGGAGATGCGTGAGCGCGCGGACGACTCCCTGGAATTCATCGAACACGTGAAAGTCGACCTGTTCCCGGACGAGATCTACGTGTTCACGCCCAAGGGCAAAATCATGGAATTGCCCAGCGGAGCGACCCCCGTCGACTTTGCCTACGCCATTCATACGGACATCGGTAATGCCTGCGTGGCCTGCCGTATCAACCGCAACCTCGGATCCCTGAGCCAGCCGCTGCAAAGTGGCCAGACCGTTGAAATCATTACCGCACCCGGAGCACGGCCTAATCCCGCCTGGCTCAGTTTCGTGGTAACCGGTAAGGCTCGCAGCAGTATTCGTCATGTGCTCAAGAACCAGAAGCGTGCCGAATCCCTGGACCTGGGCAAAACCCTGTTGAAGAAATCCCTCAAAGGGTTTGGTACCAGCCTGTCCGAGATCAACGAGCATCAGATCCAGGCGGTGGTCCGCCACAACCAGGTGGACAGTTTCGAGGATCTGGTCAGCGATATTGGTCTGGGCAATCGCATGGCTTATCTCGTGGCGCGCCAGTTGGTCAGCGGCAGTATAGACGATGAGGCATCGGACGTGGCACCCGCGACAATCATGGACAAGGCCGATAACAGCCCGGTCACCATTCGTGGCACCGAAGGCTTGCTGGTTCGGTTTGCCAGCTGTTGCAAGCCGATTCCCGGTGATCCGGTGGTCGGTGCCATGGACTCGGGCAATGGCATGGTGATCCACTCGGATACCTGCTCACGGTTGCCAGAGGACGATGAAGGCAGGGCGCGCCTCACTCATCTGAAGTGGGCCAAGGACATTGCCAACGAGTTCTCCGTTGAACTTCGAGTGGAGCTTGAGCGCCAGCGCGGGGTCATTGCAGAGCTTGCCAACGCAGTTGCCATGGCGGATGGCAATATCGAGCGCATCAACGTGGAAGAGCAGAACGCCAAGCTGGGCATTGTCAGCCTTGTGGTGCATGTGAACGGTCGCCGGCATCTTGCCAGGGTGATGCGGCGGATCAGGAATATTCGCGCTGTCACCCATATCAACCGGGTAAGGCACTGACGCAACCGTGGTGCAACGGGCCAGAGCCGCTACGTTTGGCCTGTTGACACGCCTGCCACCCAGAGGTGAGGATTGGCGTTTTGATAAAGAGGACCCCAAGGTCATGACCAACAAATCCGTAATACAGACTGATAACGCGCCACAGGCCATCGGCACATACTCCCAGGCAGTGAAAGCCGGGGACACCGTGTACCTGTCGGGGCAGATTCCGCTGGTGCCGGAAACCATGGAAGTGGTCGCGGGTGATTTCGCCGCCAAGACCCGCCAGGTGTTCGAAAACCTTAAAGCCGTCTGCGAGGCCAGTGGCGGCGAGCTCAAGGATATCGTTAAGCTCAACATCTACATGACGGATCTGAGCAACTTTGCAACGGTGAACGAAATCATGGCCACCTATTTTCAGGAGCCGTACCCGGCGCGTGCCGCCGTGGGTGTCGCGGCGTTGCCCAAGGGTGTCCCGGTTGAGATGGAAGCGGTGATGGTGCTGAGCTGATACTCGTTCAAGCAAACACCGAAGGCGGCCCATGGGCCGCCTTTTTCGTTGTGCGCCAGGCATGGCG
>NZ_DFMB01000009.1:0-96662 GCF_002375325.1 Marinobacter sp. UBA3604 | reverse complement strand
GGGTTTGTCAGCAATCTGAGGCCCGCAGAGCGGGCCTTTTACAGGTTTCACTGTTACCGAAACCTTAGATCTTGCCAACCAGGTCCAGTGACGGAGTCAGAGTCGCTTCGCCTTCTTTCCACTTGGCCGGGCAAACTTCGCCGGGGTTGTTACGAACGTACTGAGCCGCTTTTACCTTGCGCAGCAGGTCGTCAGCGTCACGGCCGATACCTTCGGCAGTGATTTCCATGGCCTGGATAACACCATCCGGGTCGATCAGGAAAGTAGCGCGGTCTGCCAGGCCCTGGCCCTCACGCATCACACCAAAGTTGTTGGTGATGGTGCCGGTCTGGTCGCCTACCATGAAGTAGTTGATCTTGCCGATAGTCTCGGAGCTGCTGTGCCACGCCTTGTGGGTAAAGTGCGTATCGGTGGATACGGAGAATACTTCCACACCCAGCTTCTGCAGCTCTTCATACTTGTCGGCAACGTCGCCCAGCTCGGTCGGGCATACAAAAGTGAAGTCGGCCGGGTAGAAGAAGAAGACAGACCACTTCCCTTTTACGTCGGCTTCAGAAATTTCAACGAACTCGCCGCCTTTAAAGGCGGTGGCGTTGAACGGTTTAATTTCGCTGTTAATCATACCCATAGTAGATATCTCCCGTTGGTTGAGTTTAGGCATTGGCTAACTTGAGTTGGCTAAAGTATTGATTTGATCAAAAACATTCAAATTGATTGTTTTTAGCCGTTCGATAGGAAACCGCTATTTTATTTTTGGGAAGGCTGCAGAGAAGGACTAATCCGTGTTATCGGGCTCGAAGGCGCCCTTATGAAAATCGATGGCAGTGTCCACTTCTTCCATGCCGCAGACCCTTGGTTCCGCCAACGTGCCACCGGCCAGTGCCCGAAGCACTGCGTGCACGCCATGAGACAATGATTCGGTATTGTAACCGCCCTCCAGCACCATGACCAGCCGGCCGTTACAGTGCTTGTCCGCAATTTCCTGCACAATGCCCGTCATGGCTGAGAAGCCTTCGTAGGACACATTGAGCGCCAGGTCGTACCAATGGGCATCAAAGCCGGCGGAAACCAGTACCAGGTCCGGTTTGAAGTAGTCTGCGGCGGGTACCAGTATCTCCCGCAGCGCTTTCAGGTAAGCGACATCGCCCGCGCCACCGGGCATGGGCACGTTAATGGTGGTGCCCTCGCCCAGGCCGGCGCCTACGTCGGTTAACGCGCCACTGCCTGGGTAAAATGGTGCGGCCCGGTGAATATCAAAAAACATGGTGTCCGGATCCGCCCAGAAGATGTCCTGGGTACCATTGCCATGGTGGGCGTCCCAGTCGACGATCAATACCCGTTCACAGCCCAGCTCCGCCTGCGCGTGTGCAGCCGCAACGGCAACATTATTGAAGAGGCAGAACCCCCTTGCGCGTACTGGCTCAGCATGGTGACCAGGCGGCCTGACCATTGCGAAGGCGCTGTTCGTTCGGCCCTCAACCACCGCTTCCACGGCTGCGATGGCCGTGCCTGCAGCGACTTCGGCAGCTTCAACACTGCCCGGTGAAACGGCTGTGGTATCCACATCCAGCCACGCACTTTCGTCCCGCAATGAGAATATGTCGTCCAGGAACGAAGTCGTATGAACCCGGCTCAACTGATCCGGCGTTGCCGCCTTACCAGGCTCGATCCGGACACCGGGAATGGGATCACGGGCAAGCAAGTCCATGATCGCGGTAATACGGCCTGGATGCTCGGGGTACTTCCACTGCACATTGAGGCCTGAAAGAATGGAACGTACCCGTTTGTCCAGGCGGCCGGGCAGGAAATCCATGTTGGTATCGGGGTGATGGGCCAATACCCGTTCATCGTAAAAGACCGTGACGTCCCGTTGTTGTGCCAAGGCGATGCTCTCCTCTGCCGGGCCTTAGCTCAAGCATAGTCTTCTCAGGGCAAATCACAACGTTGCTCACAACCGCCAACGCGTCGGATTTGAGTGTTTGAGCACTCCGGCATCGTCCCAGTCATTCCAGCCAGTAAAGGGAATTGGCGCGTCCTGTTCAATCCCCGACAACCGGTGCGCCCACTGGTCTTTCAGTGCCTCCAGATGGTCCCGGAACGCGCCTTCCTCCTGATAGCGGATGCCGCCACCCTGCACCCCATAGCTTATGTGCGGTGCCAGCACGTCATAGCCCACGTAATACAGTGAAGAATGAACCGGCCACAGCCATTCCACCATATTGCCGGCGCGGCCAAATGGCATGAACGCCTGCTCCGGCGAACCTGTGGTCACGGAACACATCGCCTGTTTACCGCGAAAATAGCCACGATCATAGCGCATGCTTCCCGAGTAAAGTCCGCCATAGACCAACACACGATCAAACCAGCCCTTCAATATGGCGGGTTGAGAATGCCACCATAGCGGAAACTGGAAAATCACCAGATCGGCCCAATTCAGCCTGGCTATCTCACGCTGCACGTCTTGAGGTAATGCATTGGCATCATAGTGAGCCCGCTGCTCCGTCAGCGGAGCAAAATAGCACTCATCCTGACGCTTGCCATACCACGACGAACGCTCCACCGGATCAAAACCTTCCCCATAGAGATCGTCTATTTCTACCTCGTGCCCCGCCAGATTCAGGGTTTCCGTAGCCACATCCACCAAACCCCCACTGAATGACCGCCTTTCCGGGTGGGCCAGTACAATCAGTACCTTAATGTCTGAATTCTCCTTCGTGTTTCGGTGAATTCAGACTAACCTGTCCGATTACGGACATGTATTCCAAATATTTGAGAATATTGTTTGCATAAAAGAACAAGGGGTGAAGCAATGGCAAGACGAGTCACGCTCCCCAGGCGCGTTTCACTCATCCGTTTTGGGAGGTGACCACAAGGGCACCTCCTCACGGCTGGGCGGTTCCCAGTCCTGCTGCATCACGTCACTCAGGGTGTCCTCCAGCTTCATGAACAGCTCACCATAACGGGGGCTAAAGCGGATACCCTCTTCGATTTCCTTCCAGGCGTCGAACAGTTCGTCCTCGTGGGACTTCTCATTATTGATAAATGCCCAGGTCATCTGCCGCGACCGCAATGGGTGAACGCCAAATGCGGTCAGTGCATGGCCACCCAGCTCCACCGCAGAATGGTAGGTTTCGCTCACGACGTCGTCAGCGCCGGCCTGGCGCAACTGATATCCATGGCCCCGATCGAACGCCCGTGCCAGTACCCAGACGCCGGGGTAGTGTTGTTTGACATGGTGCACCAGGGCCACGGCTCTATCCCGGTCGTCAATCGCAACCACGAGCAAGCGCGCGTGGGCGATGCCCGCCGTTTCCAGTAACCCCGTATGGCTGGCGTCACCGAAATAGCTTTTGATGTTGATACGTCGCAGGTTTTCGATCTGATCCAGGGCCAGATCCAGCGCGACAATGGGAATCTTGTTGGCGCGCAACAACCGGCACACAATCTGGCCAAATCGTCCAACCCCGGCCACGATCACTGGCGCCTGCTCCTCGATCACATCGGCTTCCCGCTGCTCATTGCGGGCTTCACGATACCGCGGCAAGATCAGCCGGTCGTAGGCAATAAACAACAGCGGCGTCAGGAACATGGACAGCGCCACCACCAATCCCAGAAGCTGGGCGATGTCCGCGGGGATCACACTGTTCTGCATGCTGTAGGTCAGCAGCACGAAGCCGAATTCGCCGGCCTGGGCCAGCCCGAGGGTGAACAGCCAGCCATCACGGCCCCGCAGCCCGAATAACAAGGCCAGGAGCAGCAGAATTGCTGCCTTGACCAGGATAACCGCCAGCGCCAATGTGATTACTGTGCCCCATTGCGCCGCCAGCACCTCAAAGTTGATACCGGCACCCACCGTGATGAAAAACAATCCGAGCAGTAGCCCTTTGAAGGGCTCAATGTTGGCCACGAGTTCGTGACGGAACTCGCTGTTGGCCAGCACCACACCGGCGAGGAAGGCCCCGAGCGCCGGCGACAGATTGACGATGCTCATCAGCGCGGCGATACCGATCACCAGCATTAACGCGGTGGCCGTAAAAACCTCCCGCATACCGGACTGAACCACGTAACGAAACAGGGGCCGGCTCAGGTAATGACCGCCGACGATCACCGTAGTCACAGAGCCGATCACCACCAGGGCGTGAGCCCAGCCTGGCAGATGCGCCACCAGGCTGAAACCGCCCTGGTGCCCGGGGTCCGTCGCCCCAACGCCCGCCAGTTCGGATATCGCCAGCAGGGGAATCACCGCCAGCATGGGAATGACCGCAATATCCTGGAACAACAGCACCGAGAAAGCGCCCCGGCCCCCCTCGGTTTTGCTAAGTCCTTTCTCGTTCAGGGTCTGCAGCACAATGGCGGTGGAAGACAACGAGAAGATAAGGCCAACGGCGACGGTGGTCTGCCATTGCAGCCCCATCCACCAGGCAATCGCCATTCCGGCAGCGGAGGTGAGCACCACTTGCAGGCCGCCCAGGCCCAGCAAACGAATCCGCATGGCCCAGAGGGATTTCGGGTCCAGCTCCATGCCCACCAGAAACAGCATCATGACCACACCAAACTCGGCAAAATGCTGAATGGTTGCGGTTTCCTGGCCCACCAGCCCCGTCACCGGCCCGATGACGACACCCGCCACCAGATACCCCAATACCGACCCCAAACCCAGGCGCTTCGCCAATGGCACCGCGACAACAGCGGCGGTCAGATAGATAAACGCCTGGATAAAGTATTCGGTCATTGCAGCCCCATCAGGTCAGCGAAGGATAAACACCTTGATACTAGCTGGATTCCCCCGTGTTGCCATCCACCGGAACCGCAAACCGCTGGGACGCAGGACTGTTAATTACGCCTCCACTGCTGTTCAAGCAACGCACGCTCCTGGTTCGGCCCAACGGGGGGCGTGGCCATCATCCGGTCCAGTTCCTCGTCAAGCACACTGCCACCGCTCGCTGTCTGGTATACATCAGGTGCCAGGGAAGGCTCTGCTTCGGCAGTGGCCACCTGTTCCCAGGAACCCTCGCCAGTGCGACAGGCAATTTGCTCCGACGCGGACGTTTGCGTCTCCAGGCGGAACTGGCGGCACCATTGGCCGGCCTGGCTTTGGAACGTCAGTCTCGGCGTCAAGCTTACCTGGTCATTAACCTGGTAAACTTCGCCACTGGGCTGGCTATCCAGAACGTTCGCCACCGCGGGCGACATCGGATCGCCGTCCGTTGCTACCGTCAGCCATTGCGTCAGCGCCACCCCCGCGATGATAGCGGCGGCGATCGCTTTACCCGTGTGGCCGGGCAGCCTGCGCCACCACGGAAAGGTGACCACATTGTCCTGCGCGGGCGCAGCACTCCGGGAGGTCTTTTCCTCCAGCATTTGGGTAATCGAAGCCGACATGGGACGGTCATCAATCGAGCCGTAATGCGCCTGTAGTTCGGCATCCACGGACGCCATCTCGGCCAGTCGATCTGCCAGCGTTGGATCCTTCTCAATCTGGTCCCGAACCGCTTCCATCTCCGCGTCGGTCAGTTCGTTATCGAGGAAAGCCGACAGGGTTTCATCAGTCATCTTCATGAATCGGTCCTCATGGTTACAGGCGCCAGGGCCTCGCTTAATGCCGCCCTGGCTCGGGCCAGCCGGCTCATCACCGTACCCTTGGGCACTTCCAGAATCTCAGCCACGATTTTGTAGGGCATGCCCTGGATTGCCACCAGGGAGATAATCTGCCGTTGGTCCTGTGGCAGTCTTGCCATCGCAGCGTCCACTCGGTGCCATTCGATCTCTTTGGTGGTCTGGTGTTCGCCATTGATCACCTGGCCATCCGTCAACTCCGGATGTTCCGCGGCATCCCGCCGAACCTTACGCGCGCGACACTCGTCTATCCAGACGTTACGGCAAACCCGGAATGCCCACTTGGTAAGGTCGGCGTCGTCCGGCATGTCCCGGGTCAACAAACGCTCCACCGTATTCTGTAGCAGGTCGTCGGCGTCTGACAGGGAGCCGGTCAACGAGTAGGCGAATCGTCGGAGCCTTGGTAATAGTTCGGTGATTTCCTCTTTCATAGCCTTCCATTTCCAAAGGTGTTATCGGTAAAACGGTCGTGAAACCGATTTATTCCATGAACGAAGGAATTTTTTTTCCGCCGGGCCGTTGTATCGTATGACACACATCTTTAATCGGACGGGCACGATGAAACCTTTTCTCTTGAGACACTTGTTCCCTGCAATCGCTCTTTGCACGCTTTCCGCACCGGCCTTGTCCATCGGTGTCGGTGACGTAACCAGCGGCCAGATAGATCCGATAACCCGCCAGGTTGAACAGAAGACACAGCGCATGGTGGAGCAGGCCATGGACCGTCGCCTTGAGAAGCAGATCAACACACAGGCCACAGAACTCATGGAACAGCTCGAAGCGTTACCGTCAGTCCTTCCCATTCTCACGCGTCAGGGACAGAAAGCGTTCAATGATATCCAACTGGACGACGGTTTCCGTGCCGTGGAAGGTCAGTGGCTGGTGACCGGTACCGCTGCGGAACTCGCCCGCCTTGACCAGCCGGGGATCACAGTTCTCGAACGCCGAGAGCTGACCGGCCTGGGTATGACCGTGGTGCGGTTCCGGGTCACTGCCGAGCTGGATTCCCATAATGCCCTACAGGACGCCCTACCAGAACTCGCGGATCGGCTGGACCGCAACCATATCTATGCTCCGCAAACGGGTGCGAAAGAGCCCCTGTCAGAGACCAAAGTGCCACAGTGGCGTAGCCTCTGCACCGCCCCGGTTCGCGTTGGAATGGTGGATACGTCGATTGCCACAGACCATCGGGTATTTGAAAGTGCACAGGTTGTGCAGGAGCGTTTTCTGGCATTGGCGGAAGTGGACGGAACACTGACTGAGCCGGCAACTCACGGCACGGCCGTCGCCAGCCTGCTGGTGGGAAACCGGCCTGGGCAATGGCCTGCCCGGCTGCCGCAGGCTACGATCTTCAATGCCTCGGTGTTCTATGACCGGGATCGCACCCTCTCAGGCGCCACACTTGGTCATTTACTGGAAGGCCTGAACTGGCTGGCCGGTCAGGATTTGTCGGTTATCAACATCAGCCTGACCGGCCCGGACAACCAGCTTCTCGCTGCGGCGGTGAGCCGCCTCAGGGAGCGCGGCGTGCTGATGGTTGCGGCGGTAGGCAATCAAGGGCCCTCTGCCCCGCCATTATATCCGGCCGCCTACACAGAAGTGATCGGTGTGACGGCGGCTGATAGTTCCGGGAAGCTCTACCGCTGGGCCAATCGGGGTGAACAGGTGATGTTTGCCAGCAACGGCGTCACCGTTCCGGTAGCACACCCTGATGCCGGCATGGTTGCAGACAGCGGCACCTCGCTGGCGTCGCCAGTGGTTGCCGCTGCACTGGCCTGCCAACGTAATGAACTTTCGGAAGACAAGGCCATTGGTGCCCTGATCAATGCAGCGAAGGATCTTGGCCGTCCTGGCCGAGACACCGAATTCGGTCACGGCTTTCTGGATTTCTGACTGTCGGGTTTCAGAAATCCGCCCTGAGCGTCACCCCCGCCACCGTCTTGTCGTAATCCGCAGAATCCACGTTCGAGGTGTACTGGCCCCAGGAAACACTGGGCTCAACACTAAACACCTCGTTGAGTCCAATCCGCCAGCTGGCCTCCAGAATACGGGCTTTGTCCGCCCGCTCATTGCTTGAGCGTTCGGTAAGGTCACCGGTCAGAGGGTCCGTCAGAACCGGGCTGGTACTGGTGACGGTCACCTCTTCATACTCCCTGTCCTCGTAACGCCAGCCAAACCGCAGGCGGTTTTCCTCGCCGGCCAGGATAAACCGATGCACCAACGCTACCCGAACGCGAAGCAGGTCATTGTCGTAGGCTTTCGCCTCCGCATCTTCGCGATCACCGTCAAGGCCGAGTAGAAAGTGGCTCTGGGCCTGGTTGAAAAAGAAGAACGCATCCAGACTGGCGCCTTTTATCTCGGCATCCCGCGCATCACTGTCATCAAATTCCTTGCGCTTGTCCTGCAGGCTGCCACGCAGATAAACGTCCTCCGCGAGCAGGCTGCCCAGATAGACACTGGCACGCCGGAAATCGAGGAACGGGTCTGACCCCAGGGTTGCGTGGGAATAGTAGTAACTGGTGCCAACGGTGACCGGGTCGAAGTCATAACTGACATCGGCCGACAGCAGGTGAATGTCCTGATCGAATTCATCAAGGTTCTGGTACCGTCTGCCCGAGAGCGAATAGCCGAGCGTCACGTTTAACCGCTCGGTGGGTTTCAGGATGCCTTCCAGACCGGCGTCGAAAACCCAGGCCTGATCGCTCTCATCGGCGGACGTGTTCAGTTCATCCACGGTCACGTTGCTGTCGTGCTCGTAACCGCCTTCAAGATATCCGTTCGCTGACGCTTTCTCCTGCGCCTGAACCATTAATACCGGTGACGCCAGGCCAATGGCCAGGGGCAAGGTCAAAATACGTTGAATCAACTGCATGTCTGCTCCTTTCACTTGGGCGTCCAAAAGAAAGCCGGGCCCTATGGCCCGGCGAGTCTGGAGGAGTGGTTATAGCAGGCCGCCACTGCCGGACCCTTTCACGGTCCCCTTGACGGTGTTCTGCACTTCACTCCGGACGCTCTCAGATACAGACGTTCCGATCTGCTGATTGGTTTCAGCGCGAATTTCAGCATTTCGGGTCTCGTTCATGCGCTCTTGCGCCTGTTCGCGCTTCTCACCAGCTTCATCGCGAGCCGTGTCCGCTGTAGCATCGGCGGTTGCTCGCACCTTCTGGCCGGTTTCAACGCCAGCGCTGACCGCCTGATCGGCCCTTCCGCGGGCTTCTTCACTGGCCGCCTGGCGTTGGTCGGCAGCTTCGTCTCGAGCGGCTTCGCCGTTGACACTGCCCTCTGCGCTTGCAGAGGCACCACCATTCGCGGAAACACCGTTGCGGGTGCTGGCTTCCGCACTCATGTTGGTTTCAGCCTGCGCGTTTGCATTGGCCGCGCCAGACCCTTCTGCGGCGAAAACGCCGGTGGAAAGAATGGAACAGATTGCGAGTGTCAGTACATGCTTTTTCATGGTTACGTCCTCCTGATTTACCCGTTTCGGGTGGCTTTCATCAGGGAGACGGCTGAGCCTGGCGTTTATTCCAAAAAAAAATCACCGCCTATGTTTTTGGCACATAGGGTCGAACATCCCAGCAGAAATAGCGTTTCAATGCACTGTTCGCCTCATGGTCTTTCTGGCGCCAGCCATAGACCTTGGGTTTGCTGGTTTCAATGGCGAGTGTGCCAAACACCAGCCAATCGTAGATCGCCAGCGTGGAGGTCACATTCTTGGCTGAATTGGGCCCGCGGGCGTGATGATGGTGGTGCTGAGTGGGAAAGACCAGAATATGCGCCAGTGCCCACATGGTCTTGCGAACCCAGGCCCAGCGGTGGTTGTGGAAATACAGGTCATAATTCCAGTTCACATGAGTATGGGCCGCCCATAGTCCCTTGAAGGCGGTGGCAATCAGGAACACCTCTACCAGCCCCAGATAAAGACACAGCAACTGGAAGGTGTAGTTGGGCATGATCAGCCACCAGGCCCAGCCATTGACGAAGGTCTGCGTTACCGTCAATTGGCCCTTGTTGTCCTGGCCGCCCGACATGTGGTGCGGGCGGTGGCTCATCTTGTAAAACGCCTGAACCCATTGCAGAACACGGTTATTGGGTCGGCGCCGGTGGGCAAACAGGTGGAAACTGCCGTGGATAAACTCTTCCACGCAGAAAAACACGATCAACGTGGGCCAGAAATACGCCTGTTCGAGCCAGGCCAGTGAACCGGCGCTGCCAGGAATCAGCGTTGACAGACCCAGCGTCAGCAACAGCAACACCAACGGCCTTTGCACCGCCACCATCATGAACGTGGCAAGAAATGCCATGCGCCAGTCCTGCGTGTTCTTGCGACCTTCACGGGTACGGCCGCTGACTACCTCCCAAAGGGCGGTAACCACAATAAAAGCCGTAACCAGCATCGTCAGTTTTTGGTCGTCCATTATTGTTCTCCGAGACGAGGGTTTGTACGTCTTCTGACGCTACTGGGGAGAGCTATATCTTTCTATTCAATATTTGGTATAAGTATTATCCATGAAACTGAATTTACGAAGCGTCGACCTCAACCTGCTGCCGGTATTCGATGCCATTATGGAAGCCGGGCAACTCTCCCGTGCCGCAGACACCCTGGGCATGAGCCAGCCCGCCATCAGTGCCGCATTGCAGCGCCTGCGTCATACCCTGGATGATCCCCTGTTTGTGCGTACCCATCAGGGCATGGTGCCGACACCCCGCGCCCGTGAGCTGCACAGAAGCCTCAGCCAGCAACTCGGCGCCATGCGCGACACACTGGACCCGGCCAATCGCTTTGTGCCCGGCACCAGCCAGCGACGCTTTCGCGTGCTCAGCAACGACTATTTCGAAATGGTGGTGTTACCAACGTTACTGACACGCCTGAGAAGCGAGGCGCCCAATGTGGTGGTGGAGGTCGCCCTGGCCGGCGATGACATGCCCCAGAGGCTGTATACCGCCGAAGCGGATCTTGCCGTGGATGCCTTTGCAACAGAGAACGATCGACTACGGCGGCAAGTGCTTCTCGCGGAGAGGCTTGCGGTGGTGGCACGACAGGACCACCCAGACCTGCAGGGCGATTGCAGCAAACAGCAGTTTCTGGACGCCGAACACGTCGTACTGCCGGATCGGAACCGGCGCTTGCCCCTGGACCAGATCCTCAACGAACCGGGTTGGCAGCGGCGAACCGGGGCCCGGGTCACCCAGTTCGCCAGTATGCTGGCCACCTGCAGCCGCTCCGACATGATTGCCACGGTGCCCGAACGTCTGGCCCAGCAGTACGCCCGGGCATTCGGGCTGAAGACCCTGCCGTTTCCGGTAGAGGTACCCTCGTTGCCGGTCTACCTGCTGTGGGCACCGGTGATGGACAATGACCCGGCCCATATTTGGTTCCGCCAGCGTCTGATGGAAAGTGTCACGGGCTAATGGGCCGGTTTTCACGATCGATGTCATCAAGAGTCTCAAACAACCACACACCAGCAAGAGCCTCCAGCGCCTCTGCAATCACCAGCTCTTCCTCCCGGTCCTTGCGCCAGATAAAACTCAGGGCACAGGGGATACGCACGCCTTCCACAACGACCAGCCCCCGTTCCTGTCGCTCTGCCATCGCCAGGGCATCCCGGGCCAGGCTGAGCCCGACGCCCGCCCTGACCAGGTCCAGCATGCAGGCTTCCTGGTCGACCTGTGCAACGCCATTTGGAACCAATCCATGAGGCTCCATTGCGTCAGCCAATAACCGATTGTGCACTGAATCCGGCGGTGTCACGATCCAGGGCAGCCCGGCGAGGCTCGACCAGCGACTGTCCGCCACCCGTGACGCCCATCCCGCCGGTGCAATAACGTGATAGTCAAACCGGGTCAGCTCTCTGTACATTAATTCTGGCGATGACTGTCCAGCGCCCAGACCTGGCGGGGCAAGAAAAAAACCAACGTCCAGGCTGCCATTACGGACCTGTTCCAGAACCCGGCCACTCATTCCCTGATGCAGCTCGGTTTCAAGTTGGGGCGCGCGAGCCACCAATTGGTGTAGAAACGACCCCAGACGGATAAATTCGGGGTCCACGATGGTGCCAATCTTAAGGCGTCCGCGAACAGTGCTGTGCAATGCCTGGGCGCTTTGCTCAAATGCAGCTATCCCCGCCAACGCCTTTTCGGCCACCGGCAACAGGTTGTGACCATCAGCACTCAGCACCAAACCCTGCGGCTTACGCCGAAAAAGCCTGAGGCCAAGATCATCCTGTAACTGTTTCAGCTTCAGGCTCACGGCCGGCTGTGTCAGATGCAGTCGCTCGGCAGCCCTGGAAACACTCCCCTCACGAGCCACAGACACAAAGGCACGTAATCCCTGCAAGTGTTGCATAGCCGTCTTTCCCTCCTGAGCTCCAATATAAGCATTACTTATATCATGATTTAAAATAACTCAATTGCTTCGGTACCTGACCGACCGTAAATTAACTGTTCAATTCTTATCCAGCGGCGACGAATGCCCCGAATAAAGGCATCCAGAACCCTTACAAAAAACTGAATCAAAAACAGGAAAAGACAACCATGAGCAATCCAACGATCCAGCATTATATCAATGGGCGAATTTCAGAAGGCAGCTCCGGCCAAACTCAGGACGTATTCAATCCCGCTACCGGCAAGGTCTCAGGCCAGACCGCTCTTGCCAACCGCGATGATGTTGATCAGGCCGTGGCCGCTGCGTCTGCTGCCTTCCCAAGCTGGGCGGACACCCCGCCGATTCGTCGCGCACGTGTCATGTTCAGGTTTCTGGAACTGCTTAACCAGCACAAAGACGAACTGGCCGAAGCGATTACTCGCGAACATGGCAAGGTCTTTACCGACGCTCAGGGGGAAGTTGCCCGGGGGATTGATATCGTGGAGTTTGCCTGCGGTATTCCCCAGCTTCTCAAAGGCGACTATACCGAACAGGTCAGTACCGGTATCGATAACTGGACGACCCGCCAGCCCCTGGGCGTGGTCGCTGGTATTACGCCGTTTAACTTCCCGGTGATGGTGCCCATGTGGATGTTCCCGGTGGCAATCGCTGCCGGCAATACCTTTGTGCTCAAGCCCAGCCCGATCGACCCCAGTGCGTCTCTGATGCTCGCTGATTTGCTCAAACAGGCTGGCCTGCCCGACGGCGTGTTCAATGTGGTGCAGGGTGACAAGGGTGCGGTGGAAGCGCTCATTGAGCACCCGGACGTCATGGCGCTGAGTTTTGTCGGCTCCACTCCGATTGCCAATCTGATCTATGAAAATGGCGCCCGTCACGGCAAGCGCATTCAGGCCCTCGGCGGCGCCAAGAACCACATGGTGGTTATGCCCGATGCCGATCTGGACAAAGCCGTGGATGCGCTCATTGGCGCGGGTTACGGCAGTGCCGGCGAACGTTGCATGGCCATCAGCGTGGCGGTTTTGGTCGGTGATGTCGCTGACAAACTCATCCCCAGGCTGGCCGAGCGGGCACGCAGCCTGAAGGTCAGGAACGGCATGGACCTGGACGCCGAAATGGGTCCGATTGTCAGTGCCAGCGCTCACCAGCGCATTACCGGTTATATTGATAAAGGTGTGGCTGAAGGCGCTGAACTGGTGGTCGACGGCCGCGACTTCGATGCAGCGTCAACGGGTGAAGGCTGCGGCGAAGGTTTCTGGATGGGTGGTACGCTGTTCGATCATGTCACTCCGGAGATGACAATTTACCGGGAAGAGATCTTCGGCCCGGTGCTGGCCTGCGTGCGGGTTCCCGATGTTGCGACCGCCATCCGTCTGATCAATGATCATGAATTCGGCAACGGTGTCAGCTGTTTCACCGAGAGCGGCAGCGTCGCCCGTGAATTTGGCCGTCGCATTCAGATTGGCATGGTCGGTATCAACGTGCCCATTCCGGTTCCCATGGCCTGGCACGGATTCGGTGGCTGGAAACGCTCAATGTTTGGCGACACCCATGCCTACGGTGAAGAGGGCGTTAAATTCTATACTCGGCAGAAATCCATTATGCAGCGCTGGTCAGACTCCATCGATGCCGGTGCCGAGTTTGTGATGCCAACCGCCAAGTAACACGCAAACCAGTCCTGGAGACAGACCATGTCCAATAACAACAATGCACACGGGCAGCACGAGTTTGATTACATCGTCGTCGGGGCCGGCTCTGCCGGCTGCCTGCTGGCTAACCGTCTGAGTGCCGACCCGGCCAACCGGGTGCTGCTGATCGAGGCGGGCGGTCGTGACAATTACCACTGGATCCATATTCCAGTGGGCTACCTTTATTGCATCGACAATCCGCGCACAGACTGGCGCTTTCGCACCGAGCCGGACCCCGGCCTGAATGGTCGATCACTGATCTACCCCAGGGGGAAAACCCTGGGTGGCTGCTCCAGCATCAATGGCATGCTCTACATTCGTGGCCAGGCCCGGGATTACAATCACTGGGCCGATGTTACCGGAGAGCAGGCGTGGTCATGGGATAACTGCCTGCCCGACTTTATGCGTCATGAAGATCACTACCGGTTGGACGAAGAAGGCGACGCCGATCCGGAACACGGGAATTACCACGGCCACGGCGGTGAGTGGCGGATCGAGCATCAGCGGCTGAAATGGACCGTTCTGGAGGATTTTGCCAGCGCCTGCGTTCAGGCTGGCATTCCCCGGACCCGGGACTTCAACCGCGGCGACAACGAAGGCGTTGACTACTTCGAAGTCAATCAGCGCTCCGGCTGGCGCTGGAGCACCTCGAAGGCGTTCCTGCGGCCGGCCAAGACGCGCCCTAACCTGACACTGTGGCATTCCACCCATGTCATGGCGCTGGACATGGCGGCCGGTGAAATGCCCCGATGCACCGGCGTGCGCGTGGAGCGACCGGGAGAGGGGGAAATCACCGCCCACGCACGCCGCGAAGTCATCCTCTCAGCCGGCGCTATCGGATCCCCTCAGTTGCTGCAGTTGTCGGGCATTGGCCCGGCGGATCTGCTTCGGGAGCACGATATCCCGGTTGTTGCCGACTTACCCGGCGTCGGCGAGAATCTTCAGGATCACCTGCAGATTCGATCGGTCTACAAGGTTCGGGGCGCGAAGACCCTGAACACCATGGCCAACTCACTGATTGGCAAGGCACGAATTGGGCTGGAGTATCTGCTTACCCGCTCCGGCCCCATGAGCATGGCCCCCTCCCAACTCTGTCTGTTTACCCGCAGTTCCGAAGAATATGAGCACGCCAACATCCAGTACCACGTTCAGCCATTGAGTCTGGAGGCATTTGGCCAGCCTTTGCATGACTTTCCAGCTATTACCGCCAGCGTTTGTAACCTCAACCCGACGAGCCGCGGTACCGTGCGTATTCGTAGCCGGGACTCCAGAATCAAGCCCGCCATTGCCCCCAACTACCTGAACACCGAGGAAGACCGCAAGGTCGCAGCGGATTCCCTTCGGGTAACGCGCCGCATTGCAGAGCAACAGGCATTGGCCAAGTATGAGCCGGAAGAATTCAAGCCGGGCCTTCAGTACCAGACCGATGAGGAACTTACCAGGCTGGCGGGAGACATTGGCACCACGATTTTTCACCCGGTGGGAACCACCCGCATGGGGCGGGCAGACGACGACATGGCAGTCGTCGACCCTCACCTCAGAGTTCGTGGCGTCTCCGGCCTGCGCGTGGTGGATGCCGGTGTCATGCCGACCATCACCAGTGGTAACACCAACTCCCCCACACTGATGATTGCGGAGAAAGCGGCGGGCTGGATTCTGAACGGCACGTAAGTGCCGGCCAGCCCGCCGGAATGAAGGTCAGTACGTTGCTACCACTCCAGCTGCGCGCCGGTCTGATACTCGATGACCCGAGTTTCGAAAAAGTTCTTCTCTTTGCGCAGGGTGGCCTGCTCGTCCAGCCAGGGTGAGACGTTCTTCGCGCCCGGGAACGGTTCGTCCAGGCCAACGGTTCTGGCCCGGCGATTGGCCACAAAACGGAACTGCTCGCTGTGGTACTCGGCGGAATAGCCCAGGATCGGGTCCCGCAGGATGTAGTTGGCGTAGGCGGTTTCAGCGACTTCGGACTCGTCCCACATATCGCGCACGGCTTTGGGGTCCAGCGTGATGTTTTCCTCTTCCAGGATCTGGTTCACCACTTTCAGCCCGAACGAGAAGTGCATGGCTTCGTCCCGCAGGATGTACTGCAGTTGCTCACCGGTGCCCCGCATCAGGCCCCGACGCTGCAGGGCGAAGATGGGGCTGAAACCGTTGTAGAACCAGGCACCCTCAAAGACCGCTGCGAAGAACAGGTAGGACATAATGAACTCCTGCAGGTCGTCCTTGTTGCGCAGGTTCATGTCAGAGCGCATGGCGGCATCCAGCCGGCGGTTGGCCATCTGGATCTTGCCGTTGATCGCGGAGACCACCCGATAGCGATTGTAGATCTCGCTCTGGTCCAGGTTGAGGGTTTCAATGCAGTGCTGGTAGGCCCAGGTGTGCATGGCTTCCTCGTACACCTGCCGCGCTTGGTAAATCTGCAATTCCGGGGCACTCATCTTCTCCATCACCGCCAGGCCGATGTTGCGCATCGCCAGGATGTCGGAGGTGGTGAGGTAGGCCAGCACGTTCTCATACACGTGCTTTTCCGGCGCAGACAGGCGGTGGTGGTAGTCGTGAACGTCCTGAGCCATGTTCACGTCCAGCGGCGTCCAGTGGTTCTTGTTGGCATTCATGAAGTATTCCCAGGCCCAGGGGTACTTGAAGGGTGCCAGCTGATTGATGTCGGTTTCGCCGTTGATAACGCGCTTGTCATCGACATTGACCGGGGCCGGACCCTCCTGGGTAGCCGGGCGGGTTTGGGTGTTTGGTTCGTCGTCCCAGTTGAGCATCTTTTAACCTCTAGAATCTTGGTGGCGGTCGGGTTTACTGACAGGCTTCGCAGTCCGGCTCATCAATGCTGCATACCTGTGGTTGCGGTGCTGCTACCGGCGCGGTTTTCTCGGCACCCGTGGCCCCCAGCGAGCGCAGGTAATAGGTGGTTTTCAGTCCACGTTCCCAGGCCAGCTGATACAACTCATCCAGCTTTTTGCCGCTGGGTTCCGCCATGTAAAGGTTCAGGCTCTGGGCCTGGTCCAGCCATTTCTGGCGCCTGGCCGCCGCCTCCACCAGCCAGCGGGCATCGATCTCAAAGGCGGTGGCGTAGCGGGCCTTCAGTTCTGCCGGAATACGATCAATCTGCTGCACGCTGCCATCGAAGTACTTGAGATCGTTCACCATCACGTTGTCCCACAGACCCTCTGCTTTCAGGTCACGAACCAGAGATGGATTAACCACCGTGAACTCGCCGGAGAGATTCGATTTCACGAACAGGTTCTGGTACGCCGGTTCGATGGATTGGGAGACACCGACGATGTTGGAGATGGTCGCCGTTGGCGCAATGGCCATCACATTGCTGTTACGCATGCCATTGCGGGCGATGAGTTCCCGCACGGCCGTCCAGTCCAGGCGGCTGCTGGTATTCAGGCTCAGGTCACCGTCCTGACGGGCCTCTTTCAACAGGTTGATGGAGTCAATGGGCAGAATACCCTGATGCCACAATGAGCCTTCATAGGTCTCGTAGGCACCGCGTTCACCGGCCAGCGCAGCCGAGGCCCGGATCGCGAAATAACTGATCTGCTCCATCGCCACATCGGCAAACTCCACCGCTTCCGCGCTGGTGTAGGGCAGATTGAGTCGATACAACGCATCCTGAAAGCCCATCAGGCCGAGACCAACGGGCCGATGCTTGAAATTGGAACTCTTCGCCTGGGGCACTGCGTAGTAATTGATGTCGACCACGTTATCGAGCATGCGGACCGCGATACTGACCGTGCGTTCGAGGCGCTGGACATCCAGCTCACCGTTGTGGACATGGGCCGCCAGGTTGATGGACCCCAGATTGCACACGGCGATCTCATCCGCACTGGTGTTCAGGGTGATTTCGGTACACAGGTTGGAGCTGTGCACCACGCCCCGATGCTGCTGCGGTGAGCGCAGGTTGCAGGGGTCCTTGAAGGTAATCCAGGGGTGCCCGGTCTCGAACAGCACGGTCAGCATCTTGCGCCAGAGCAGTTTGGCGGACACCGTCTTGAACAGAGTAATCTCGCCCCTGGCCGCCATCGCCTCGTATTCCTGGTACCGCTCCCGGAATGCGTTGCCATAGAGGTCATGCAGGTCCGGAGCGTCGTTTGGCGAGAACAGGGTCCAGTCCTGATCACTGCGCATGCGTTCGATCAGCAGGTCCGGTACCCAGTTGGCGGTGTTCATGTCGTGGGTACGACGACGCTCATCGCCGGTGTTCTTGCGTAGCTCCAGGAACTCCTCAATATCCAGGTGCCAGCTTTCCAGGTAAGCGCACACGGCGCCCTTGCGCTTGCCGCCCTGATTCACCGCCACCGCCGTGTCGTTCACCACTTTCAGGAATGGCACCACACCCTGGCTGCTGCCGTTGGTACCCTTGATGTGGGAGCCCAAAGCCCTGACTGGCGTCCAGTCGTTACCCAGGCCGCCGGCCCACTTGGACAGCATGGCGTTGTCGCGGATGGCACCATAGATACCCTCCAGATCATCCTGAACGGTGGTGAGGTAGCAGGATGAAAGCTGGGAATGTCGGGTACCACTGTTGAACAGGGTTGGCGTGGAGGCCATGTAGTCGAAGGATGACAACAGGTCGTAGAACTCAATGGCCCGGGCATTGGGGTCATCTTCCTGCAACGCCAGGCCCATGGACACGCGCATGAAGAAAACCTGGGGCAACTCCAGCCGGTCACCTTTCCAGTTGAGGAAATAGCGGTCGTAGAGGGTCTGCAGGCCGAGGAACCCAAACTGGTGGTCCCGCTCCGGCTTGAGGGCAGCACCCAGGCGTTCCAGGTCGAACGCCGCCATGGCGTCGTCCAGCAGCTCGTAGTGGATGCCCTGCTCAATGAAGGTGCTCAGGGCCTGCGGGTATATTTCCGCCAGCGGCAAACTTAGGGGCAGGCTCAAGGCGGCCGCGGTTTCCAGCCTGAGTTGTTCCAGCAGCAGACGAGCGGTTACGGCACTGTAGTCCGGTTCCTGCTCGATGCGGCCGCGGGCGGTCATGATCAGCGCAGACAGCACCTCCTCCTCAGCGATACCGTCGTACAGGTTCCGCAGCGCCCCTTCCACCAGGGACTCGCCATCGATGCCCTCCAATCCCTGGCTGGCACGCTCCACCTGGACTTTCATCAGCCCCAGATCCAGCGGTGCGGCCTCACCGTTGGCTTTTTTCACCGTAAGCGTGGGATGCGCCTCCACCGGCGCCAGGCTGGCCCGCTCCTGGGCATGAGCCTCCCGGTAGAGTACATAGGCGCGGGCCACTTTCTGCTCCTCCGCCCGCATCAGCGCCAGTTCCACTTGGTCCTGGATATCTTCAATGTGCACCTTGCCGCCGGCTTTCAAGCGTCGGCTGATGGCCTGCATGACCTGATGGGTAACCTGTTCCACGGAATCGTGGATACGGGCCGAGCCCGCTGCTTCATCGCCTTCGACGGCAAGAAACGCTTTGGTCACGGCAACACTGATTTTGCTGGCGTCGAATCCAACCAGGGCGCCATTACGTTTAATAACCTGTAGGGAGGCAGTGCTGGTTGAGGCAGATTGGCCGGACTCGGCCAGGGTGGCAGTGGACATGTCGGTTCTCCTGAGTACGCGTTTATGCCAAGACCTTCGCGTACGCAGGGGCGAGCATTGCTCTGAACAGAGACAACGCAAAACCGGTCTGCTCACCTTGATACGCGAAGGTGCAGTTGTATTCCCTGGCAGGTCTTCGGACTCAGGGGCGTGAACCTGTTGGCTCGGCCTTGCGTGGCGACTTCCCGGCATTCGCCAGTGTCTTTATGCCACGCTCGTTCCCCAATACCGCTGCGCGTCAGTTCCGGAGTCTCACCGGATTCCCGGTACCACGATCATCGTGACGAGGGCGATCTGTGATTGATCAGCCTTTGATCACTATATCTGGTACTAAGCCAAGGATATAAACACTATATAGACTAAGATAAATCGCAACAAGGCACTTTTTCGACGGTTACCGGTCAGTAAACGAACCCATAGGAGCATCCCATGACACCGCTACCGAGATACCTGACGGCCGCCCTCGCCCTTTCGTTGATGGCCGCTTCGGCCCAGGCTGACAGCACGGAAAACTCGCTGATCACCGCGTTTTCGACCATAACGTCCCTGGAAGATGGCTGGGAACCGATGGAGTTTCCGAAGATAGACCGCCACAGTCGCTATCAGTTGACGGACGACAACGGCGAGCAGGTGGTCAAGGCCACCACGGACAACAGCGCCTCCGGGCTGATAGCCAGGGTGTCCGTCGAACCCGGGGATTCACTGATCCTGCGCTGGCGGTGGAAAGTGTCGAACGTCTATGAGCAGGGAAACGCCCGTAAAAAGGAGGGCGATGACTACCCTGCGCGAATCTACGTGGCCTTTGAGTTCGAGCCGGACGAAGCCGGCTTTTTCGAGCGCGCCAAACGCAAGACCGTGGAAGTGGTGTTCGGGGAGGAACTGCCGGGCAATGCGCTGAACTACATCTGGGCCAACCGGCTGCCGGTTGGCGAAATCATTGCCAACCCGTTCACCGATACCACGATGATGGTAGCAGTGAACTCCGGGACGGCGAACACAGGCGAATGGGTCACGGTGGAGCGGGATATCGTTGCGGACTACCGCAAGGCCTTTGGCCGAGAGCCGCCGAAGCTGGTGGGCGTCGCCATCATGTCGGATTCCGACAACACCGGAGCATCTGCCACCGCCTGGTATAGCGATGTCAGCTTGGTCAAACCAGATTGATGACGCAAAACAGACCTACCGCGCCCATCACGATGGTATAGGGAAACGCCATCACAACCATCCGCCCGTAGGACAATCGCACCAGCGGAGCGATTGCAGACGTCAGCAGGAACAGAAACGCGGCCTGGCCGTTGGGGGTAGCCACACTGGGCAGGTTGGTGCCGGTATTGATGGCGATGGCCAGCTCCTGGAAATGCTCGTAGTCGATACTGCCGGCGTCCAGCGCCTGTTTGATTTCACTGATATAAACGGTGGCTACAAACACATTGTCGCTGATCATCGACAACAGCCCGTTGGCAATAAAGAACATGCCCGGCTGCTGGTCCTGAGGCAGGCTGAGCACAAAATCGATGATCGGCTTGAACAGGTGTTGCTCGTGAATCACCGCGACGATGGCGAAAAACACCACCAACAACGAGGTAAATGGCAGCGACTCCTGGAAGGCCTTGCCGATCTGGTGCTCATCGGTAACACCAGTGAACGAGGTGATCAGGATAATCACCAGAAGGCCGATCAATCCTACCTCTGCCAGGTGAAACGCCAGCCCAACAACCAGCACCAGGGCCGCCATTGCCTGCACCCACAGGGCAGCCTGGTCGGCTTTCGTGCGCTTGGTGCGCTCGTTGTCGGCGAACTCTTCCAGTACCTGGCGGACAGGCTTGGGCAGGCGAGCGCCATACCCAAACCAGCGCAGTTTTTCCAGCAGCCAGCAGGTGGTCAGGCCGGCCACCAGCACCGGCAGGCTCACCGGCGCCATACGCAGGAAGAAACTGACAAAGTCCCACCCTACTACCTTGGCGATCAGCAGGTTCTGGGGTTCGCCCACCATGGTGGACACTCCCCCCAAGGCCGTTCCAATGGCGCCGTGCATCAGCAGGCTACGCAGAAAGGCCCGGAACTTGTCCAGGTCTTCCCGGTGCAACTCAATCACGTGTTCGTCGCTGTTGGCGTTGTGATCAGAGTGATGATAACCCTTGCCGGAGGCTACCTTGTGGTACACCGAGTAAAAACCGACAGCGACACTGATGATGACTGCGGTGACGGTAAGCGCGTCCAGGAACGCAGATAGAACGGCCGCAGCAGCACAGAACAGCAGTGACAACGCGGACTTTGACCGCACACCCACCAGGATCTGGGTAAACGTCACCAGCAGCAGCTCTTTCATGAAGTAGATGCCAGCCACCATGAACATCAGCAGCAGGATGACCGGGAAGTTCACCAACACCTCGTGGTACACCGCA
Organism: Marinobacter sp. UBA3604; assembly: GCF_002375325.1. Classification (NCBI taxonomy): domain Bacteria; kingdom Pseudomonadati; phylum Pseudomonadota; class Gammaproteobacteria; order Pseudomonadales; family Marinobacteraceae; genus Marinobacter; species Marinobacter sp. UBA3604. Next base: position 75,006 of record NZ_DFMB01000009.1, on the reverse strand, counting down.
TCCGCTGACGTCATACCCACTAACAGGGCTTCAATCGCCAGCAACCCGCCCGGTAACAGTGGATAACACTTCAGCGCCATGGCCAGAGTAAAAATAAACTCCCCCACCAACGCCCAACCGGCCACGGCCGGGCCAAGGGTCCAGACAATCAGCGGGTTGGCAATCAGGAATAGAAGAATGACCTGTTTGTACCAGGCGGGTGCATTACCCAGGAAGTTGTGGGTAAAGCCGGAGAGAACGGTTGTGGGCATTGCGGGAATCTTCTGAGTAAACGGTTTGTTGGAATTGTGTGGCAGAAGGCCCGCATCTTCCTTGATATTTGTGTAACCGGTAATCCCCCAAAGGTACAGGGTGAGTGCCTATTTGGTCTTACATGAAACAAGGAAGAGTGGCCGGACGACCACTCAAAAGAGTTTCGTAATATTACTTAAAAACAGAGCCAGAATCGACTCTGTTTTCAGCACTCAGGGTTTATTATGACCGTTATCACTTCCCGCTTACGTGTCAGAACCGGTAAGAAACCGACGCCGTAACGTTACGTTCTGCCCCGAAGTAACAGAAGTCCAGACTGTTGTAGCAGGACGCCACGTATTCCTTGTCCAGCAGATTGTTCACGTTCAGCCGGGTAGAAACGCCTTCCAGGCCGAGCTCGCTGAAATCGTAGCCCAGTGCCAGATCCACCAGGGTGTAGTCCGGCACCTTTTTGGTGTTGGCATCATCGGCGTAGATGTCTGCGTTGTGACGGACACCCAATCCCGCGTTTGCCCCATTAAGGACTCCCTGCGTGAACCGGTAACCGGCCCACAGGGTCAGCTGGTGTTCCGGCACCTGGCTGGCGGCATTGCCCTCGCGATAGGCCTCGGACTTCTCAAAGGTGACGTCCGTGAACGCATATCCGGCCTGGACATTCAGGTTCTCCGTCAGCTGCGCCTTGGCTTCCAGCTCCACACCCTGGGACTCAATCTCACCAATACTGCGGTAGAAGGACTCCTGTGGCTGCTTGGTGGCCAGATTCTCCTGGTTGATGCGGAACAGAGAGAGCGTATACAGGTCCGTGGTTCCCACCGGCTGGTACCTAAGCCCGGTTTCTATCTGCTTGCCTTCTCTCGGGGCCAGCAGGTCGCCGTTCTCGTCGGTATAGGCGCTGGGCGAAAACGACGTGGAGTGGGACACGTAGGGTGCAATGCCGTTGTCGAACAGGTAGAGCAGCCCGGCACGGCCACTGAACTGGGTTTCGTCCAGCTCTGTCACTACACCGGTGTCACGATTGGTGTTCTCGATCTCCACCCAGTCGTAACGGCCACCCAACGTCAACCGCCAGCCACCGGTGGCCAGCTGGTCCTGCAGATAGACCCCGGTCTGTTTCTGCTTACGGAGATTGCGTTGCGGGGGGTATAGGGCAGAGGGATCGGCCCCGTACTCAGGATTGAAGGCATCGATGGCCGGAAAGGCGCCCGACGGCCAGACCACGTCGTTCTCACGCTGCTGATAGTCCACCCCCACCAATACGGTGTGATCCACCGCGCCAGTCGTCAATTCCCCCTGAATCTGGTTATCAACGGTGAGTGCCTGCAGATCCTCATCGCCACCGGAGTAGTAGCGGTTAAGCTCAGTGGCCGAGGCCCAGCCGTAGGCATAAACCTGTTTCAACTCAACGTCCGAATCCAGGTAACGGGCTTTCTGCAAGGCGGACCAGTTACGGTTGATTCGATGCTCCAGATCGTATCCCACCATGGTCATGTCGCGCCGGAAAAGGTCGTAGTCCGGTTCGCCCTCAAAAAAGGTGTTGTCGATTTTCTGGCCGTCGCGGGACTCCACCGTGCCCTCGTACGGCAAACCGCTGTGGTAGCCACCTTCCGGATCACGTTGAAGGTAGGCCAGCAGAGTCACGCTGGTCTCGTCGGTCATGTCCCAGGTCAGCGACGGGGCAATGGCGCGACGGTCCAGTTCCACGTGGTCCTGTTGCGCGTCAGCAGCGGAAGCAATGCCGGTCACACGATAGGCAACCCGTTGCTCATCATCCACCGAACCGGTGACATCAAAGGCAAAGCTGCGCTGGGCGTTGTTGCCGAGCGAGACACGGATTTCACCCCCATCCCGGAACTCCGGACGCTTGCTGGTGAGGGCAACAATCCCACCAGGGGAGCCCTGGCCGTAGAGAACGGAGGTCGGGCCTTTAACAATCTCAATACGCTCAAGAAACCAGGGATCAATGGCAAAGGAGCTGTAGGAGCCACCGTCGTTCATCACCCGCAGGCCATCCAGATAGGTGTTATTGATACTGCCATCGGAAAAACCGCGGAGAATCAGATAATCGTAGCGGTTGGAAGACCCCACCTGGTTCGTACCCACACCCGGGGTATAGCTGGCGGCGCGCTGCACCGTACGGGCGCCTTTTTCTTCCCAGTCTTCGCGGCTGACAACAGATACTGATTGCGGGGTTTCAATCACCGGGGTATCGGTTTTCGTGGCGCTGCGGGTCGCTGTTACGTTTAGCGCATCCAGCATTTTCGGTTCGCCCTGTTCCTGGGCAACGGCTAATGGCGCGCCGGTGACACCGACAAGGGCCATGGCAACCGCAAATGACAAACGGGAATGTCGGAACATGAAAACCTCACTTGGGTCTAACGATAATGTAATGCGAATTATTCGCTTTTAGATCCAGCATTAGATATGCCAAGTGACAGAATTTATATGCGGAATGATAAATACCGTGATTCAAACGACGGTTTTGGGAGAAACACCGAACTGGCGCCGGAACGCGGTCGCAAAGTTAGTGGCATGTCGATAGCCGGACCGGTGGGCAGCCTGCTGAACAGAGTATCCCTGCTCCAGGTAATACCAGGCCAGGTTCAACCGGCACTTCCGCAGATACCCGAACACCGACAATCCGTAGGTCGCACGGAATTTACTACGCAAACTGCTGGGACTCATTGCGGCACGGCTGGCGAGATCCGTCAGGGAGTAATTGTCCGTCGGGGCGAATTCCATCAGCTGACGAATGGCCTCCAGGCGCTGGTGTTCCTGGGTGGACGCGCGACTTTTCCGTTCAATCGCTGGCACCTGCTCCGGAAGACCATAACCCACCAACTGCAGAGCCAGACCTTCCAGCACCAGTGTTTTCTGAAGCTCAGGCAGCCCGACGCCAAGGGGTTGCTCAAGAGCCGTCATGAGAACCGGTGGAACGTCCCACAGCACCACTGGGTCCTGCACCCCCCTGAGCAGGGCTCGCAGAGACCCCTGTTCGGTCTGCGCCGGCAACGGGCCACCGGGATCAAAAGCCAACACAATGGTTTTCAAACGTTGACCAGCAGGCTGATAGGCTGCCAGTGCATATTCCGGTCGTAATTGCAGGCTGGCAGCCATGCCACTCCCAAGCTCCCGCTCGACCGCACCAACCGACAGGCGGATGCGTCCTTCGAGCACGATCACCATCAACAGGGGCGCATGGCCCAGCGACACCGATTCATAGCTCTGGGAGATCGTCAGGTCGGAATGAGTGAAGCGAAACCCCGACGGTAGCGGGGTTTCATCAATCCACCCCCGGGCGATGGTTGAATCGTCATCGGGGGCGTCATGGCCGTCGACGCCGGGGAAGCGGTAGCTGATTCCGTACTCGCGGCCAAAAGCCAGGAACTCCTGCCTGCCGAACGACGTTAGTTCGGCACGATCTCCCAACACTAGCCGGCTGTACTCGCTGTTGTGCCTGACACCGCGGGCGCAACGGCATCCGCCACCATCTCGGCAGTGATTGCAGACAGGGTCCAGCCCAGATGACCGTGACCCGTGTTATAGAACACGGTGGGCAACCGGCCCGGACCGACTCGCGGCATCATATTGGGCAGCATGGGGCGCAGCCCTGCCCAGGGTACGACGCGGCGGGTGCAAACCCCAGGGAAACACTGCTCGACCCATCGGGTGAGCGGCCGGATCCGGTCATCCCGGATATCACGGTTATAGCCGCTGAATTCCGCCGTACCCGCAACCCGGAACCGATCATCTCCCAGCCGGCTGGTGACTATCTTGGTGGCATCGTCCAGCAAACTGACCGTCGGTGCCGCTTCCTGGGAGGCTTGGTCGTCCAGCTCAACGGTGATGGAATACCCCTTCACCGGGTAAATGTTGACTCGGTCCCCCAGCTTGGCGGCCAGTTCCCGGCTACCCACGCCCGCACAGATCACCACACCATCAAAGGTGTCACGAGTTTGCTCTTCACCATCAAACGAGGTGACCCAGGCGTGGGACTGATCCGCACTCAGTTCCGTCACTGAGTGCTCATAACAGGTTTTGACGCCGAGGCGAAGAATGGCCTCCGCCAGGCCATTGGTGAACTTATGGATATCACCGGTTGAATCGCTTTCGGTGTAGAAACCGCCGTAATAGGTCCCCGCCAGCGTGGGCTCAATAGAGCGCATTTCCTCGGGAGTGACCGCCCGACGCTCCAGGCCGCCGGCAGCCAGCAACCTGGAAACATTCGCCGCATGGTCGAACCCGGCCTTGTCACGGTAGATATGGAGGATGCCCTGCTTCTTCAGATCAAAGTCGATCCCTTCGTTCTGCGCCCAGGCAAACAGGTGATCCCGGGCGGCAATCGCAAGGCGTGCGGTTTCCGTGGTGTTCTGTTCGTACTGGGGAATCGCGGCGATGAACTCGGCGAACCAGCTCAGTTTGTGCCAGGAAGGCTTGGGGTTAACCAGCAGCGGCGCATCCCTCCGGGACATCCACTTAAGGCCCTTGATGATGGTCTGCCAGTTGTTCCAGACCTCAGCGTTGGAGGCGGACAGTTGGCCACCATTGGCGAAAGAGGTTTCCATCGCCGCATAACGGTGTTTCTCGTAAACGGTGACATCCAGGCCGCGCTTGGCCAGGGTGTATGCGGTGGTGATACCCGTGATACCACCGCCAATAACTGCAACTCGCTTCATAATACTCTCCAGGGGCGTCCAGGGTTTCCTTTCTCCACAGCATGGTAGAAAGCACCCCTTCCGTCACTGGACCTGAGAGATTCACGCACCGCTCCAACGGAACCGGCCGCTTGCTCCTTCGGTGTACCAACGGACGCAGTCGTTGGCAACTCTTCGGAAAGTCTTCATGTCAGCGGTCCTTTTGCCTGAGAGTTTCCGGGGCAGTTGCTCCTTCGGCGCCGAGCGCATGGTTTGCGACTCGATCTCTCCCGCTGACACCTCATTGTTCGACGAATACTAGCGTAACAGGGACGCAAAAGTTGAACTCGCCCTGCAGAATATTAGCATACTCCGGGCAGCAGGCTCCGAGTTTGTACCACGCTACTCGACCGTCACACTCTTCGCCAGGTTCCGCGGCTGATCCACATCGGTGCCCTTGAGGACCGCAACATGGTACGAGAGGAGCTGCAGCGGCACGGTATAGACGATCGGTGACGTGATCGGATGTACCGACGGCAGCGGCATCACGTGGATACCTTCCTGGGGCCGCACGTCCGCTGCCTGGTCGGCAAATACAAACAACTCGCCACCGCGGGCGCGAACTTCTTCCAGGTTGGATTTCAGCTTTTCCAGCAACTCGTTGTTGGGTGCCACCGTAACCACCGGCATCTCGCCGTCCACCAAAGCAAGAGGGCCGTGCTTGAGTTCACCGGCCGGATAGGCTTCGGCGTGGATGTAGGAAATTTCCTTGAGTTTCAGTGCACCTTCCAGAGCCACCGGGAACATGGCGCCACGACCCAGGAACAGGCTGTGGTTCTTGTCCATGAACGACTTCGACATTTCGGCGATATCGCCATCCAGTGCCAGTACCTGATCCACCTGGCTGGGTAGTAGGCGAATCGCCTCAACAATTTCTGCTTCGCGCGACTCTTCCAGGCCGTTGTGGCGAGCCAGCGCCAGGGTGAAGATCAACAGTGCGGTAAGCTGGGTGGTAAACGCCTTGGTGGACGCAACCCCGATTTCCGGGCCGGCCTGGGTCATGATTACCAGGTCAGATTCCCGCACCAGAGAGCTGCCGGGCACGTTGCAGATGGCCATGGCGGCGCGGAAGCCAGCCTTCTTCGCCTGGCGCAGCGCGGCCAGGGTATCGGCGGTTTCGCCGGACTGGGAGATACACAGGAACAGGGTGTCCGGCTGAATCACATGCTTGCGGTAGCGAAACTCGGAGGCCACTTCCACGGAACAGGGCACGCCCGCCAGGTCCTCTATCCAGTAGCGTGCCACCATGCCGGCATGGTAACTGGTGCCACAGGCGATGATCTGAACATGGCGAACGTCTTCCAGCAGGTTGCCAGCCTGGGTACCCAGTGCCTGTTCCAGCACACGGGTGTTGGTCACCCGGCCTTCCGTTGTGGCGCGGATGACCCTTGGCTGCTCATGGATTTCCTTGAGCATGAAATGGCGGTACTCGCCTTTTTCGGCGGCGTCCTGGCTGTGTTCGAAACGGGTAACCGCACGTTCCACCGGCTGCTTGTTGCGATCGTGAATCTCAATGCGATCACGGCGGATATCGGCGATGTCCCCTTCTTCGAGGAACATGAAACGGTCAGTGACCGGCAGCAACGCGAGCTGGTCGGAAGCGATGAAATTCTCGCCTATGCCGACACCCACCACCAACGGACTGCCTTCACGGCACACCACCATATGGTCTGGCTCGTCGGCATGAATCACTGCCAGCGCAAAGGCACCGCGCAAACGTTCAATGGCGGTGCTCACGGCCTCGTAAAGGCTGTTGCTGAGGCGGAACTGCTTTTCGATAAGGTGCGCAACGACTTCGGTGTCCGTCTGGGAGGTGAACTCAAACCCCTCGGCTTTCAGTTCTTCCCGTAGCTCCTGGTAGTTCTCGATAATGCCGTTGTGGACAATGGCCAGGCGGTCACCGGACATGTGCGGATGAGCATTGATCTGGGACGGTTCACCGTGGGTCGCCCAGCGGGTATGGGCAATGCCGGCGGCTCCCTCAAGCCCGTTTCCAGTGATGGCATCGGCCAGGGCCGCAACCTTACCCACTTCGCGGGCCCGGTTGATGGCTTGTTTGCCGTCAATGACGGCCATGCCGGCGGAGTCGTAGCCCCGATATTCCAGACGGCGCAGGCCTTCGAGAAGAATTCCCTGAACATCCCTTTCTGATACCGCACCTACAATGCCACACATGTCGCTCTCACCTGTCCGTTGTAAATCGTTTAAATCACTTTTTCGTCGGCCGTTCCCAGCCGGAGATATTGCGCTGGCGAGCTCGTGCGACCGCCAGCTCACTCTCCGCTACATCACGGGTGATGGTAGAGCCCGCACCGATGGTGGACCCAGAGGCAACGCTGACCGGTGCCACCAGTGAAGTGTTGGACCCGACAAACACGTCATCACCAATAACGGTTCTGGACTTGTTCACCCCATCATAATTACAGGTGATGGTTCCTGCACCCACATTTACGTTACGGCCAAGTGAGGTATCGCCAACGTAACTGAGGTGATTGATCTTGCTGCCCTCACCGACATCGGCTTTCTTGGTTTCGACAAAGTTGCCCACCTTGGTCCTGGCCGCCAGCCGGGTACCCGGCCGGAGACGTGCAAACGGTCCGATACTGGCGCCTGCACCCACATCCGCACCCTCGATCACTGAATGCGCTTCAATTTTTGCACCAGCCGCAATCTGGCTGTCCCGTATCACACAACCCGGCCCGATACTGACGCCGTCCGCCAGGGACACCTTGCCTTCAAACACTACGTTAACATCGATCAGCACATCCTGGCCCACGGACACCTCGCCACGCACGTCTATACGGGCGGGGTCGGCCAGGGTGGCGCCCTCAGTCATCAAACGGTCCGCTTCCTGACGCTGCACCCAGCGCTCAAGTTCGGCAAGTTGAAGACGGTTGTTAACGCCCTGGACTTCGTATTCGCTGGCAGGCTGGGCAACGGCGATTTCCACACCGCGATCCGCCGCCATGGCAATGATGTCGGTCAGGTAGTACTCACCCTGAGCATTACGATTGGAGAGCTGCGGCAACCAGTCCTTCAAGTGGCGTGCCGAGACCGCCAGGATGCCGGTATTTACCTCCCGGATTTGTTTCTGGGCGTCAGTGGCATCCTTCTGTTCCACGATCGCACGCACCTTGCCACTGTCATCCCGCAGGATACGCCCGTAACCATCCGGCGTTTCCAGGTTCACGGTCAACAACGCGAGTGAACGATCACTTACTTGAGAGGCCAGGTTCTGGAGCGTTTCAACGTTGGTTAGCGGTACGTCGCCATAGAGAATCAACACCCGAGCCTCATCCGGCAGAGCCGGCAAGGCCTGAGCAACCGCGTGGCCAGTGCCCAGTTGCTGTTCCTGCAGTGCCCAGATGAGATCTTCGGCGGGGGTAATCTGCCGAACCTGCTCCGCACCATGTCCAATGACACCATGGATACCGGAGGCGCCCAATTGGCGGGCGGTATCAATAACGTGATGGAGCATGGGCCTGCCAGCCACCCGGTGGAGAACTTTCGGCAGCGACGATTTCATTCTTGAACCCTGGCCGGCGGCCAGAATCACAACGTGAAGGGGAGTCATACGATTACCACGCTCCGGATCGGTAGCCAGTTTCAATGCCTGAATACAAAAAAACCGCACCCTTGGTTGCCTGACAACGTTTCGCTGTTCTCAGGCGACTCAGGATGCGGTTTCGGTGATCGGCAGTCCCGAACAGAAATGCTTAACGCATCTTGTTGCGCAGCTGCTGGATGGTGCGAAGCTGGGCAACAGCTTCGGCCAACTCGGCAGCGGCACGGGAATACTCGAACTCACCCGTTTGGTTGGCGAGTGCCTTCTCAGCCTCACGCTGAGCTTCGATCGCCGCTGCTTCGTCCACATCCTTGGCACGGACAGCTGTGTCCGCGAGCAGCGTTACCAGATTCGGCTGAACTTCCAGATAACCACCAGACACGTAGAGGATCTCTTCCTCTCCGCCCTGCTTGATTATCCGGATAGGACCCGGCTTAAGCTGGGTCAGCAGCGGCGTATGGCCCGGGGCAATACCCAGGTCACCTTCAGAGCCCGCTGCGATCAGCATTTCAACCAATCCGGAATAGATCTTTGTTTCGGCACTTACCACGTCACAATGCACGGTCATACCCATGTTGTTGCCTCTCTGATCGATCCGGAAACAAGCGCTTTAGGCTCAGATTACTTCTTCGCCTTGCTCTTCATTTCCTTCGCTTTCTCGACCGCTTCCTCAATGGTACCAACCATGTAGAACGCCTGCTCAGGCATATCATCATAGTCACCGTTGAGAATGCCCTTAAAGCTGCTGATGGTTTCCTTCAGGGAAACGTACTTACCGGGGGAACCGGTGAAGACTTCAGCAACATGGAACGGCTGGGACAGAAAACGCTCGATCTTACGGGCACGGGCAACGGTCAGCTTGTCTTCTTCTGACAGCTCGTCCATACCCAGGATGGCGATGATGTCTTTCAGCTCCTTGTAGCGCTGCAGATTGGTCTGCACGCCACGAGCCACTTCGTAGTGCTCGTCACCGATGACCAGTGGATCCAGCTGACGAGAGGTGGAGTCAAGCGGATCGATCGCCGGGTAGATACCCTTGGAAGCGATGTCACGGCTCAGTACCACGGTCGCGTCAAGGTGGGAGAAGGTGGTCGCCGGGGACGGGTCAGTCAAGTCATCCGCCGGTACGTAGACCGCCTGGATAGACGTGATGGAACCGGTCTTGGTCGACGTGATCCGCTCCTGCAGCTCACCCATCTCCTGGGCCAAAGTCGGCTGGTAACCTACCGCGGACGGCATACGGCCGAGCAGGGCTGATACTTCGGTACCCGCCAGGGTGTAACGGTAGATGTTGTCGACGAACAGCAGTACGTCACGACCTTCATCACGGAACTTCTCAGCCATGGTGAGACCGGTCAGGGCCACACGCAGACGGTTTCCGGGAGGCTCGTTCATCTGGCCGTAGACCATCGCTACTTTATCAAGGACGTTGGAGTCCTTCATTTCGTAGTAGAAGTCGTTACCTTCACGAGTCCGCTCACCAACACCGGCGAATACGGAGAGACCGGAGTGCTCTTTCGCGATGTTGTTGATCAGCTCCATCATGTTGACGGTCTTACCAACACCAGCACCACCGAACAGGCCAACCTTACCACCCTTGGCGAACGGGCATATCAGGTCGATAACCTTGATGCCGGTTTCCAGCAGGTCGGCAGATGCAGACTGATCTGCATAGCCCGGTGCCTTGCGGTGAATCGCCCAGCGCTCGTCTTCGCCGATCTCGCCCTGTTCGTCGATCGGACGACCCAGAACATCCATGATACGGCCCAGAGTCTGGGTGCCAACCGGTACCGAAATGGCCTTACCGGTGTTGTCTGCTTTCAGGCCTCGCTTGAGACCCTCGGTGCTGCCCATGGCGATGGTACGAACAATGCCGTCGCCCAGCTGCTGCTGGACTTCCAGAGTTGTTTCGCCACCTTCAAGCAGCAGTGCGTCATATACGTTGGGTACGGAGTCACGTGGGAATTCCACGTCGATAACCGCGCCAATGATCTGAACGATGTGTCCGCTACTCATGCTCGGTTCCTCGTTATCTAGATAGTCAATAAAACCAGTTGGATTGTTGGCGGATCAGACCGAAGCCGCGCCGCTGACAATCTCCGAAATCTCTTGGGTGATGGCTGCCTGACGCGCCTTGTTGTACGCCAACTGAAGCTCGTCGATGATGCCACCGGCGTTATCAGTTGCGCTCTTCATGGCGATCATACGGGCGGCCTGTTCACATGCCAGATTTTCTACCACACCCTGGTACACCTGGGATTCAATGTAACGTGGCAGAAGGCCATCGAGGATCTGCCTGGCATCGGGCTCGTAGAGATAATCCCACTGGTTCTTGATCTCTTCCTCGTCTTCCCCCGGAGGCAGCGGCAGAATCTGCTCCACCTGCGGGGTCTGGGTCATGGTGTTCTCGAACTCGTTGCTGACCAGGTAAAGACGGTCGATCTTGCCTTCCGAGAACGCGTCCAGCATGACTTTGACGTTGCCGATGAGTTTGTCAGAGCTCGGGCTGTCCCCCAGATGGGTCAGCGCCGCAACGACGTTACCGCCGTAGCTCCTGAAGAAAGAAGCACCTTTCTGCCCGATGGCGCACAGATCAGCCTCTACCCCTTTCTCCTTCCACGCTCGCATGTCACGGACAAGCGCTTTGAACAGGTTGATGTTCAGACCACCGCACAGGCCTCGATCCGTAGACACCACCACATAGCCCACGCGCTTTACTTCACGCTCGACCATGAACGGGTGCTTGTACTGGACGTTCGCCTTGGCAATGTGCCCAATAACCTGACGCATCTTTTCCGCATAAGGGCGTGTCGCCTTCATGCGTTCCTGAGCCTTACGCATCTTGCTCGCCGCCACCATTTCCATGGCGCTGGTGATCTTCTGCGTGCTCTTGATGCTGGATATCTGGTTACGTATTTCTTTTCCGACGGCCATAACTCACTGCCTTCTCAAGTTAGACACTCATTGCTCTGAAATCGGCCTGCAACACGTTGCAGGCCCATTCGTTACCAGCTCTGAGTGGTCTTGAATTTCTCAAGTGCAGCTTTCAGGCTCGCGGCGATTTCATCGTTGTAATCGCCTTTCTCGTTGATCTTGTCGAGAAGTTCTTTCTGCTCGGACCGCATCCAGTCCAGCATCAGTGCTTCGAACTTCACTACATTGTCGACATCAACGTCGTCCAGGAAGCCTTCGTTGGCTGCGAACAGAACCGTACCCATTTCAGCCACGGACATCGGGCTGTACTGGTTCTGCTTCATCAGTTCGGTTACCCGCTGACCGTGTTCAAGCTGCTTACGGGTCGCTTCGTCAAGATCGGAAGCAAACTGTGCGAAAGCGGCCAGTTCACGATACTGGGCCAGCGCCAGACGGATGTTACCGCCAAGCTTCTTCATGATCTTGGTCTGGGCTGAACCACCCACCCGCGATACCGAGACACCCGCGTTCATCGCCGGACGAATACCGGAGTTGAACAGGTTGGTCTCCAGGAAGATCTGGCCGTCGGTGATCGAGATCACGTTGGTCGGTACGAACGCGGAAACGTCGCCGGCCTGGGTCTCGATGATCGGCAGAGCCGTCAGGGAACCAGTCTGGCCCTTCACTTCGCCGTTGGTCAGTTTTTCAACTTCCTCAGCGTTGATCCGGGACGCACGCTCCAGCAGACGGGAGTGCAGGTAGAAAACGTCACCCGGGTATGCTTCACGGCCCGGCGGACGACGCAGCAGCAGGGAGATCTGGCGATAGGCCACAGCCTGCTTGGACAGATCATCATAGATGATCAGGGCGTCTTCACCACGGTCACGGAAGTATTCACCCATGGACGTGCCGGAGTAGGGTGCCAGGAACTGCATCGCTGCAGGATCGGCGGCGCCGGCGGCAACCACGATGGTGTGATCCATAGCGCCATGCTCTTCCAGCTTGCGCACAACCGCGGCAATGGAAGACTGCTTCTGGCCAACTGCCACGTAGATACACTTGATGCCGGAATCTTTCTGGTTGATGATCGCGTCGATGGCGACGGCGGTCTTACCGATCTGGCGGTCACCGATGATCAGCTCACGCTGGCCACGACCGATTGGCACCATGGTGTCAATGGCTTTCAGACCGGTCTGGACCGGCTCATCAACGGATTGACGAGCGATAACACCGGGAGCCACTTTCTCGACCGGTGAGGTCAGATCGGTGCCCAGTTCGCCCTTGCCATCAATGGGGTTACCCAGGCCATCAACCACACGACCCATCAGTTCCGGACCCACCGGTACTTCCAGGATGCGGCCGGTGCAACGAACCTTCTGGCCTTCCGCCAGGTCTTCGTAGTCACCCAGTACAACCGCACCCACGGAGTCACGCTCCAGGTTCAGGGCCATACCGAATACGCCGTTGGCAAATTCAATCATCTCACCGTACATAACGTCGGCGAGACCGTGGATCAGTACGATACCGTCAGAAACGGAGAGGATCGTACCTTCGTTCTTTGCATCGGAAGAGATATCGAGCTTTTCGATTCTCTTCTTGATGATGTCACTGATCTCGGATGGATTCAGTTGCTGCATGCCTTTATCCTCAAACCTTGTGCTGAAATCAGGAGCCCAGAGCGTCGGCCAGTTTGGTCAGCTTTCCGCGTACAGATGCGTCAATCACCATGTCGCCGGTGCGTACAATCACACCACCGATCAAAGACTTGTCCATTGACGCTGCGAGTGACACTTGGCGCTCGAGTTTGGTCGACAGTGCCTGGGCGAGCTTCTGCTGTTGTTCGTCCGTCAGCTCATATGCCGAGGTGACTTCAATATCAACAGTACGCTCAAAGTCAGCCCGGTACGTGTTGAAGAGCGCTGCAATTTCGGGCAGAAGACTCAACCGGCGATTGGCCGCCAGAATCATTAAGAAATTGCGAACCGACTCCGTGACGTTGTCTCCAACGCACTCCAGAATCATGTCTGCCTTCTTCTGCTCTTCGGTGCCTGGACTGGCGAGAAGCTGTCGAATGTCTTCGTTGGCTGTAATCTGCCCGGCAACGGTTAGCACTTCAGACCATTCAGCCAGTTGCTTCTGGTCCTGAGCGGCCGAAAATGCTGCCTTTGCGTATGGGCGGGCCAGCGTTCTCAGTTGTGCCATGATGAACCTCGTCGTTTAGAGTTCTGCTGCCAGCTTGTCCAGCATCTCACTGTGCTTGTTGGCATCGACAGAGGTTTCCAGGATCTTCTCAGCACCAGCAACCGCGATGGCGGCAATTTCCGCACGCAACGCGTCACGAGCCTGATTGCGCTCCTGCTCAATTTCGGCCTTGGCCTGCTCAATCAGCTTCTGGCCTTCCTTGCGGGCATCGTCTTTCGATGCTTCCACAATCTGGGCCGCACGCTTGTTGGCCTGTTCGATCAGGCCAGCCGCTTGCTGCTTGGCTTCACGCAGTTCCTGAGCTGACTTTTCCTGAGCCAGTTCCAGATCGCGCGCAGCGCGGTCTGAGGCAGCCAGTCCGTCAGCGATCTTCTTTTGACGCTCCTGCAGTGCGGCCATAATCGGCGGCCACACATATTTCATGCAGAACACGACAAAGATAAAGAACGCGATGGCTTGACCAATCATCGTCAAATTAATGTTCACGTCTTCACCTCTCGCCTGTTGTGTAAAGAATCATCAGACCGGGAAGTTCCCCGGCGGCGACTCGATTAACCGGCGATCTGGCCGACAAACGGGTTGGCGAAAGTGAAGAACAGAGCGATACCAACACCGATCATGGTTACGGCGTCCAGCAGGCCTGCAACGATGAACATTTTAACCTGCAGCATCGGGGTCATTTCCGGCTGACGCGCGGCGCCTTCCAGGAATTTGCCACCGAGGATACCAAAGCCGATAGCAGTACCCAGGGCACCCAGGCCGATCAGCAGTGCAACGGCAATCGCGGTCATTCCAACTACAGTTTCCATGATAACTCCCAGTTTTCAGTTAGGTTTTCAGTTTAAGGGTTTCGGTTTTCAAACTACGGTTTAATGGTTCCGATCAATGACTGTCTTCATGAGCCATGCTCAGGTAAACAATCGTCAGCATCATAAAGATGAACGCCTGCAGCGTGATGATCAGAATGTGGAAAATGGCCCAGGGTACCGACAGCGCCCACTGTGCCCAGAATGGCAGCAGGGCGATCAGGATAAAGATCAGCTCACCGGCGTAGAGGTTACCGAACAGACGCAGTGCCAATGAAATGGGCTTGGCCAGCAGGCTCACGCCTTCCAGCAGCAGGTTGACCGGTACCAGCAGTACTTTGAGAAAGAAGTTGTCGGAAGAGAACGGGTGCAGGGTCAGCTCGCCGACAAAACCACCAACACCTTTGACCTTGATGCTGTAGTAGATAATCAGGAAGAACACGGAGAGCGACATGCCCAGTGTGACGTTAACGTCCGTGGTCGGCACCACCTTCATGTATTCCAGACCCATCATGTGGAACAGCTGGGGCAGGAAGTCTACCGGCACCAGATCCATCAGGTTCATCAGGAAGACCCAGCAGAAGATGGTCAGCGACAGGGGTGCAATCACCTTGTTTCGGCCGTGGAAGGTCTCCTTCACGCTGGTATCAACAAACTCGATCAGGATTTCAACGAAGTTCTGAAGGCCGCTGGGCTGACCAGAGGTAGCACGCTTGGCCGCCATGCGAAACAGGATCAGGAACAGGGCGCCCAGTGCAACAGCCCATCCAAGAGAATCCACGTGAACGGCCCAGAATCCCATATCGGAGGCTTCCCGGGCATTATGGGCCATGGTCCAGCCCGCTTCTGACATCACCGAACCATCCGCACGCTCGTAACCGGCCGGAAGTTTACCGTAGGTGAGGTTCTGGAGGTGGTGCTGGATATACTCTGATGCGCTGCCTGCCATAACGTTCTCTCAGGTCCTGTTAGCTTCGCTGCGTTCTGCGGCCCGCTAGGAGCGGAGTCAACCAATTGGTGACCAACATGATCGCAAATGATAAAAAAAGTGCCGCTATATCAAGCGACGGAATCCATTTGAACACCATCGTAAACAGGATGGCGCACAGGATGAGCTTGCCGGCCTCACCCTGGTAAAAAGAACTCATGATCTGCCTGGCAGACCGCGCGCCGGAGTAGCGGAAAGCCTTGAAGGCAAAATAACCGTGGGGCAGAAGAAAAATAAGCCCCCCAAACAGTGCTGAATAACCGGCCACCTGGCTTTTAAAGAGGAATGCCAGACTGACGACGACCAATACCACACTTTCTATTACAAACCATCGTGCGATGGGCGGACGCTGTATCCCACCCTGTTCAGCCTTCGTCATGGTATTTCCCGGTTGCCACACCGCTTTGGTTCGGTGCCGTTTATTAATTAGACAATCGCACCGATACAAGCGCCGCAGATTATATGTGTTCAATCTACACGAATCAACAAAACCGGAACGGTCGCTCCGCCCCGAAACACGCAGAAAAACTGGCGTTGGGGGGCATGAGGGACACAAATAGACACCAACATGAAGGGGCAGCACTATATGTAGTGGTACCTAGTCAAAACTGACCTTTGGTACCCCGCCGTTGGTCGCAGAGTGCCAACACTAAATTGTTAACAGTGGCGCTATGGAAATCCTGCCAGGGACGTTACTTGATATGGCCTAAAATGCCATCCAGTTCGTCGAGAGAGGTGTATTCGATCACCAGCTTGCCCTTGCCACGCTGGCCATGGTCGATCGACACCCGGGCACCGAGTCGCTCGGCCAGGTCGTCCTGCAGGGCACGGATGTTCGGATCCACTTCACCCTTGGCTTTCTTGCGGTTCGGCGATTCCTGTTGCACCCGGCGAACCAGGGCTTCCGTCTGCCGCACCGACAGGGATTTCGCGACCACCTGTCGCGCCACCTGCATCTGCTGCTCGGGTTGAAGCGTAAGCATGGCCCGGCCATGACCCATTTCCAGATCACCGTGCTCCAGCATGACACGAACGTCTTCCGACAGGCTGATCAGCCGCAGCAGGTTGGTGATGGTCGTACGGGACTTCCCCACCGCTTCCGCGACCTGAGCCTGGGTCAGGCCGAACTCATCCTGCAGGCGTTGTAGCGCAAAGGCTTCTTCGATGGGATTGAGGTTCTCGCGCTGGATATTCTCAATCAGCGCCATGGCGATAGCGGCATCATCCGGCACGTCGCGGATAATGGCGGGAATGCGGTCGAGCTCGGCCATCTGGGTGGCTCGCCAGCGGCGCTCGCCAGCGATCAGCTCAAAGCGGCCTTCGGCAATCGGACGCACCACCACGGGCTGCATCACGCCCTGCTGGCGAATGGAGTCAGCCAGTTCCTGCAGGGCCGCCGGATCCATGTCACGGCGAGGCTGGAACCGGCCACGCTGGATCAGGTCGATCGGAACTTCCCGGAGCTCACCATCGTGATCCTTCAGTTCCTGGTCCAGGTTGACCCTGGAGCCCTGCAACAGAGCGCCCAGTCCGCGCTCACCCAGTCCTCGTTTCTTCGCCGCCATGGTGTTTGTCATTCTTCCCGATGAAATATCTGTGTGCAAAGGAGAGGTAGTTTACACGGCAACAGCCGCGGATGTCTTTTGCGATCCATGCCGGCGTACCATCTCACCAGCCAGGGCCAGATAGGCCACCGCGCCCTTGGACGCGCGGTCGTATTTCAGGGCCGGCATACCATAGCTGGGGGCCTCCGCCAGCCTCACGTTGCGGGGGATCACCGCGCGGTAGACCTTGTCACCGAAAAACTCGTTGAGCTGACTGGACACATCCAGAGTCAGGCTGTTGCGGGGGTCATACATGGTGCGCAGGATGCCTTCCACCTGCAGATCCGGGTTGACGGTCTCCTGAATCTGCTCAACCGTGTTCATCAAGGCCGCCAGACCTTCCAGGGCATAGTATTCGCACTGCATGGGAATCAGCACCGTATCCGCCGCTGACAGCGCATTGACGGTCAGCAGGCTGAGGGACGGCGGGCAGTCGATCAGGATGTAGTCGTAGTTCTCCCGCACCTTGTTCAGGGCCAGGCGCAGGCGATGCTCGCGGCCGATTTCGTTCATCAGCTCCACTTCGGCGGCGGTCAGGTCGCCGTTAGCCGGCAGTATGTCAAACCCAGAGACTTCGGCCCGGAAAATCACCTCGGCTGCCGTTGCCCGTTTGGTGAGCATGTCGTAGCCGGAGAGCTCCAGGGCATTCTTATCCACACCACTGCCCATGGTGGCGTTGCCCTGGGGGTCCATATCCACCAGTAACACGCGGCGCTTGGTTGCGGCCAATGACGCAGCCAGGTTGACGCAGGTGGTGGTTTTACCCACACCGCCTTTTTGATTGGTCACTGCAATCACACGCGCCATGACTCGCCTCCTGTCGTGAAATTCTGATGGCTGGAATCCCGACCGATCACCAGCAGGTGCCGGTCGCCGTCCGAGCCAGGTACCGATAATGACTGTCGGGATGTTACCTGCCAACCCACTGGCAGGGCAGCCACCTCATCATCCGGAAACTGGCCTTTCATGGCAAGGAACTCACCCTCATCCGCAAGCAGATGCCCACACCAGTTGACGAGGTTATCCAGTGCCGTAAACGCTCGACTGCTGATCTGCTGGTATCGGATCGCGGGATCACAGCTTTCAGCCCGGCCGTGAATGATCTCCACATTCTTCAGGCCGAGTTCCAGCACACACTGGGTCAGGAAGCGGGTTTTCTTGCTGTTGCTGTCCAGTAGGGTAAAACGCCTTTCGGGCAAGGTGATTGCGAGGGGGATGCCAGGCAACCCACCTCCGGCGCCAACATCCAGCAGATGGTCCGCGGTAACAAATGGCAGGATACTGAGGCTGTCCAACAACTGGCGCGACACCATCTGTCGTGGCTCCCGTACAGCCGTCAGGTTATAGGCCCGGTTCCACTTATTCAGCAGGGCCAGAAACGCCAGCAACTGTTGCTGGCTGGCGCTGTCCAGTTCCAGGTTGAGGTCAGCCAGGCCCTGGGTGAGCTGGCGTTGCCAGAGTGCGTCGCTCATGGGCGCACTCAGGCGGATTGCTTGCGCAGCAGGTCGCGCTTCTTGAGATGCACCAGCACCTGGGAAATGGCGGCCGGGGTCACGCCCTGGATGCGTGAGGCCTGGGCCACGGTTTCCGGCCGTACTTCCTTGAGCTTCTGCTTGATCTCGTTGGACAGGCCACCAATGGCATCAAAATCAATATCATCCGGTAAACGGGTATTTTCATTCCGGCGCAGACGCTCGATTTCGTCCGCCTGGCGGGAGATATAACCCTCGTACTTGATCTCGATTTCCACCTGATCCGCCACCGCCGGGTCGTCTGCTTGGCCTTCGGCCATGTCAGCAATGTGGCGATAGTTGATTTCCGGGCGCCGCAGCAGCTCTGCGAGTGTCTGGTCTCGGTTCATGGGCTGACGCAGGTGGCTGTTGGCGGCGTCGCCGCCAGATGTTCCCGGATGAATGCGCGTGGTTTCCAGGCGCTGACGTTCTGCGGCGATGGCTTCACGCTTGCTGTTAAAGGCCTGCCAACGCTGGTCATCCACCAACCCGAGCTTGTGGCCGGTTTCCGTCAGGCGAAGGTCGGCGTTGTCCTCCCGCAGGATCAGCCGGTATTCAGCACGGCTGGTAAACATACGGTACGGCTCGGAGGTACCCATGGTGATCAGGTCGTCCACCAGAACGCCGAGGTAGGCTTCGTCACGGCGGGGGTACCATTCGTCCTTGTCCTGAGCACGCAATGCCGCGTTGATACCTGCGAGAAGGCCCTGGGCACCGGCTTCTTCATAACCGGTAGTGCCATTGATCTGGCCCGCAAAGTACAGGCCCTGGATAAACTTGGTTTCCAGGGTGTGGCGCAGATCCTGTGGGTTCAGGAAGTCGTACTCGATGGCGTAGCCGGGCCGCGTAATGTGGGCATTCTCGAAGCCGGGAATGGTGCGCACAGCCGCCAACTGAATATCGAACGGCAGACTGGTGGAGATGCCGTTGGGGTATAGCTCATTCGTCGTCAGCCCTTCCGGCTCCACGAAAATCTGGTGCGAGTCCTTGTCGGCAAACCGGTTGACCTTGTCCTCGATGGACGGGCAATAGCGAGGCCCGATGCCTTCGATGTTACCGGCAAACATGGGCGACCGGTCAAAGCCACTGCGAATGATGTCGTGGGTTTGTTCGGTGGTGCGGGTAACGTAGCAACAGACCTGTTCAGGATGCTGGTTGCGGGAACCCAGGAAGGACATCACCGGCGCCGGGTCATCACCCCATTGCTCCTGCATCACGGAGAAATCCACGCTGCGGGCATCGATACGGGGTGGGGTGCCGGTTTTCAGGCGCCCGACGTTGAACGGCAGTTCCCGCAGACGCTGTGCCAGCGCGTTGGCCGGTGCGTCACCGGCACGGCCACCGGAATGCTGCTGCATGCCGATGTGGATAACACCGCCAAGGAAGGTTCCGGTGGTCAGCACCACCGTGGGCGCGCGAAAACGGATGCCCGACTGGGTCACCACGCCGGTGATGCGCTCGCCATCCACAATCAGGTCGTCAGCAGCCTGCTGGAACAGCGTCAGGTTGGGCTGGTTCTCGAGGATCTCGCGGATCGCCGCCTTGTACAGCACCCGGTCTGCCTGGGCGCGGGTGGCTCGTACTGCCGGTCCCTTGCGCGAGTTGAGCACGCGGAACTGGATGCCCGCCTTGTCAGTCGCCATCGCCATGGCGCCACCGAGAGCATCGATTTCCTTGACCAGATGACTCTTGCCGATGCCGCCAATGGCGGGGTTGCAGGACATCTGACCCAGGGTCTCGATGTTGTGGGTCAGCAGCAGGGTCTGGGAGCCCATGCGTGCAGCCGCCAGAGCGGCTTCAGTGCCGGCATGGCCACCACCAATGACTATGACATCGAAACGGGTCGGATAATCCACAACATCACCTCGGCAAACGGGGACTCAGAAAAATTCTCGGTATCAGGAAACTGCCTGAAAATCAGGGCGGGGAGTATAACGCCTCACCCGGTAAATTGCAGTCAGAATGTGCAAATTTTAACCAGACAGGCGGGTTATCGAAAGACCCCGAGCGCTACCTACCCGATACACGCGGTTTCACGCAGGGTTTCACGAATAGTGGATAACCGAAATCTGACAGATATCAGCGGCTTGTAGACACCTTCTCAGAAAACTTTTCAAGAAAGTTATCCACATATCAGATGTGCCCTATAACGCCTTATTATTCAACCTAACTATTTGTTTTTAATAACTTATTTTTGTTCTAACCAAAGCTTATCCGAAGGTTATCCAATAAATTATCCACAGTTTGGTGCTGCCTGCGGTCGTCAGAACTGATCCATCTCTTTTGATTGCGGGGCGGCCGTCATGCCGCGACCACCAGGAGACTGGCTGGCCTGTTGTTCAAGCTCCAGTGCAATCGCGTTGGTGGATTTGGCAAACCGTGCCAACAGGTTGTATAGCACCGGAATAATAAACAGGGTCAGGGTGGTGGCGAACACCAGCCCGCCGAGGATCACGATACCGATCGACGCCCGGCTTTCCGCCCCCGCGCCCGTTGCGAGCACCAAAGGCACGGCACCGAAGACCGTGGATATGGTGGTCATCAACACCGGCCGGAAGCGCAGGCTGGCACCTTCCAGAATCGCGTCCCTCACTTCATAGCCCTTATCCCGTAGCTGGTTGGCAAACTCGACAATCAATATGCCGTTCTTCGCCATCAACCCCAGCAACATGATGATGCCGATCTGGCTGTAGATGTTCAGGCTGATGCCGGCCCACCACAGGCCCAGCAGGGCTCCGGTAACCGCCAATGGGACCGACAGCATGATGATCAGCGGGTGAATCCAGCTTTCGAACTGGGCAGCCAGCACCAGGAAGACAATCACGAATGCCAGGCCAAAAGTGACGTAGATCGCCGACGACGATTCCTGGAATTCCCGCGATAGCCCTTTGTAGCTTACCCTTGCCTCCGGCGGCAGGTTATCCACAGCCAGGTTGTTCAGATACGTCAGTGCCGCCCCAAGATCATAGCCATCGGCCAGGGAGGCACTGATGACAACCGCCGGCAAGCGGTCGATGCGTCTCAGGTCGGGATTGGCGCCGATCTCCTCCACCGACACCAGCGCCTGGAGAGGGATCAGGGTGCCTCCCTCACGGGGGCGCAGGAAAATCTGCCCCAGGTCCGACGGCGTTGCCCGGTCAGCGTCCGCGGCCTGGAGGATGACATCGTATTCGCGTCCGCGGTCCAGGTAGGTGGTGACTTGCCGTGATGCCAGCATGGTCTGCAGTGTCAGGCCCACATCTTCGATGGTGACATCCAGGTCCGCGGCGCGCTCCCGGTCGATGGACACACGCAGTTCGGGGCGGGTCAGTTCGAAATCAGTGTCCAGGTTCAGCAGGTTCGGGTTGTCCTTCGCCCGCTCGACGATTTCCTCGCTCCAGGCCTGCACACTTTCGTAATCCGGCCCGGCCACCACGAATTCCACTGGTTGATCAAAGCCGCGCTGCCCAAGCCCCGGTGGGTTCACCGCAATCGCGCGAATACCTGTGACCTGGCTAAGCTTGCCTCGCAGCTCGCTGGTGATCTGTTGTTGTTTGATCTCACGGTCTTCCCAGGGCACCAGGCCCATGATCATGAACGCGTTGTCCTCTTCGTCGCGGAAGCCAACGATTGATAGCAACCGATTGGAGACCCCCTCTTCCAGGTAAGGCAACAGTTCCTGCTCCGCCTGACGCACGTAATGATCGGTGAACTCGACCGTCGAACCCCGTGGGGCGCTGGTCGGCATGATGATGACGCCCCGGTCTTCTGTGGGTGCCAACTCCTGCGGCAATCTTGGGAAAATCACGATGGCAACGATAAGCCCGACAAGCCCAAGTCCCAGCAACAATCCGGGCTGGTTGAGGGCGAATCGGAGCATGCGTTCGTAACCATGGGTCAGGCCATTGAGCACTTTTTCACTGGCCGCCCACAAGCGATGTCCTTCCGCCGATTCCGGGCTGTGTCGCAACCATTTTGAACACAGCATGGGCGCCAGGGTGAGCGCCACCAGGCTGGACACCACCACCGCCGCCGCCAGGGTGAAGCCAAACTCGGCAAACAGTCGCCCGATGTTGCCGCCCATAAACGAAATCGGCACAAACACCGCCACCAGGGTGAGCGTGGTGGCAATAACGGCAAAGGCCACCTGCTTGGCGCCGCGATAGGACGCCAGCAGTGGCGGTTCGCCCTCATCGATCCGGCGCTGGATGTTTTCCAACATGACGATGGCGTCGTCCACCACCAGACCAATGGCCAGAATGACTGCAAGCAGGGTCAGTACGTTGATGGAGAAACCGAGGAAGCCCAGCCCGATAAAGGCGCCGATAACCGCCACCGGGATGGTCACCGCCGGTATCAAGGTAGCCCGCCAGGACCGCAGGAACAGGAAGATCACCAGAATGACCAGGGACACCGCAATGGCGAGCGTAAACACCACTTCCTTGATCGACGCGCGGATGAATATCGACTCGTCGTAGCTTTCGGCAATAGTCACTTCCGGGGGCAGGGTCTCGCGTATCTTCTCCAGCTCCGCACGCACGGCATCGGACACCGCCACCGTGTTGGCCTTGGATTGACGAATGATGCCCATGCCGATTGCAGTCTTGCCGTTGGCCCGCAGTCGGCTGACATCGGACTCAACCCCCATCTGGACATTGGCCACCTCGCCCAGACGCAGAAGATCATTACCGTCGCGACGAATCACCAGATCACGGAACTGCTCCACATTGGTGAGCCGGCCTTCCGCACGCACCGTGAAGTTACGGGTGGAAGAGTCCACCGAGCCGGCGGGCAGTTCAACGTTATTGGCCCTCAGTGAGCGCTCGACCTCGGCCACGGTGATATCCCGCGCGGCCAACCGTTCACGGTCCAGCCAGACCCGGATGGCGTAGCGCCGCTCACCACCAATGCGTACGTCGGCAACGCCATCCAGCACGGACAGTCGGTCGGCAAGCACCCGTTCGGCAAAATCGCTCAATTCCGCACTGTCCCAGATGTCACTGCGCAAGGTCACCCACATCATCGGGCGGGCGTCCGAGTCGGCCTTCTGGACGACCGGCGCCTCAGCCTCTTCGGGCAGCTGATCGGCAATGCGGGACACGGCATCGCGCACATCGTTGGCGGCGATGTCGACGTTGCGGGAAATGGTAAATTCGATACTGGTTCGGGATTCGCCCTGTTCGGTGGAGGACTCAATAGAGCGAATACCTTCAATCCCGCTGATAGCCCCTTCAACCACCTGAGTGATCTGGGTGTCCACCACTTCGGCGGCGGCGCCGATGTAATCCGTGGAAATGGACACCACGGGTGGGTCAATGTCCGGATACTCCCGCACAGGAAGCCCCAGCAACGCCGCCAACCCGAAAACTACAATAAGAAGACTGAGAACCGTCGCAAAGACAGGGCGTTTGATGGAGACATCAGACAGGATCACGGTTCAGGACTCCAGGGAGTTGGCAAAGCGGTTGTCGGGAATCACGTTTTCCCCTTCCACCACACTGATCCTGTCGCCACTGCTCAATCTGTCCTGGCCGGTTACAATCACCTGCTCATCCAGCGACAGTCCGTCAACGATTTCCACCAGGCCAGGCATCCGGGACCCCAGGGTCACCGAAACCCGTCGGGCGATACCGTCTTCGGCCACGAACACATACTTCTCGTCACCGCGAATCATTACTGCCTGCTCGGGAATGACCAGGGATTCTCGTTCGCGGAGTGTCAGCGTGGCCGACATGAACTGCCCAGGCCGAAGCTTGCCATCGGGATTGTCGATCAGCGCCCTGACCGGCAGTGTTCGGCTCAGTTCATCAATTCGCGTGCCCAACTCCACCAATTCACCGCCAAAGGTTTCCCCGGTATAGGCCGGCGACGTGCCCCGCACAGTCTGGCCAATGTGAATCTGGCCGAGGAAGCGCTCGGGGATTGCGAAGCCCAATTCCATCTTGGTGGTGGAATCCAGGGTGGCCACCGACGTGCCTGCACCGAGATAAGTTCCCAGGCTGATATCGGAAAGGCCAATAACCCCGGCAAACGGCGCTTCAATACGGTGGTTGTCGAGCCGGGTGCGGGCGGCCTCGCGCTGAGCTTCCGCCACATCGACAGCGGTGCGCAATTCATCCACCTGGGACTGGGATATGCTGTTGTTGGCCTGGAGTTTCCGGGCGCGATCAAACTGGCGGCGGGCGTCGGAGAGGGTGGCTTCCGCCACCTGCAGATCGGCGCTGGCCTGACGATCATCGAGCCGCAGCAACAGGTCACCGGACTGGACCCGCTTTCCCGCATCAAGGTTCATTTCAACGACACGACCGCTGACTTCGGTGGTCAGTTCCACCTGATCCCGGGCCTGAAGGCTACCCACCGCCCTGACGGTGTCACTGACCAGCTCCATTTCGGGGGTGACCGTATTCACCTTGCTGGCAGGGCGTTCCCGCTGGGCGTCCGCCGCCTGCTCGCCGGTCAGATGCTGCCAGGAGAATGCCCCCCCGGCGGCCAAAGCCACGAGTACCAGAGCGATCAACCATTGCTTAACCATAATTGCATTATCCGTCTGCTTGATTGTGCCCCAACAACCGGCTGAAGGTTCGACATGGGCTATCGTTTGCTGATCACCAGCACGATCTCCCCGACTTCTATCCCCCATTTCGTCATGGTGGTCTGGTTAATCAGGGTGTCCGGTGTAATCAGGTACATCCAGTCATCCATGCGGACATCAATGGTGCCGTCGCCATAGGACACCCGCAGAACATAATTCATGTTAATGGCATTGCCTTGCCAACGCATGGTGCCCGGCTCCACCACATCACCGGCATCGGCGTGCAATGCGCCGTTGTCGGGTGTCAGCGTCCATACCCGGGTCTGGACTTCGCCGTCGTCGAAGCGGAACTCCTCATCCAGGGTGCCGATGCCGTTGCTGTCCCAACTGGCGGAAATGTCCGCATCGAAAGTGCGAATCACTTCGCCCGAGAAATTCTTGACCACACCCCGGGCAGAAAGTTCGCCGGTAAAAAATTCCTGGGGCGTCAACACCGGCCCGCGGTCACTGTAATCCTCGAGCGACGGCCCGGCACAGCCCGCAAGCAACACTGTCGCCAACAATAACCAGAGACAGCGGGGCAGACCAGTGATCCTGTTGGTCCCAATCGATATTTGCATGATATTTACACTCCCCTGGCGATTCAGAACGGATGATCGGCCCTTCAAATACGCCTATAGCGTTGTTATCGATCATTAGGCAACGTCGACATCCATGCTCGCGTCATTTCAGCCAATTGTCCTTTCTGACAGGGGGCATGGCGGTTTCCGTCAATGGCAGGTCGCCGGCAATGCCGTAAAACATCGGGCAATGGAAACAGAACCACAGAGGTATTTGCTATGCCGGTGTACAAGGCACCCCTACGCGACATGAAGTTCCTGCTCAACGAGGTTTTCGACTACCCGGGACACTACACTCGTTTGAAAACCGGTGAGAATGCCACTCCGGATATCGTCGATGCGGTACTCAACGAATGCGGCAAATTCTGCGAAGAAGTCTTGAGCCCGCTCTACCAGAGCGGCGACGAGGAAGGCTGCAGACTGGATAACGGCGAAGTCATCACTCCCAAAGGCTACCGTGAAGCCTATCAAAAGTATGCGCAGGGCGGGTGGCAGGGCCTGTCTGCACCGGAGGAGTATGGCGGGCAGGGACTGCCGGCCTCCATGGGCCTGTTCAAGCAGGAGATGATGGGTACTGCCAACTGGTCCTTCTCCATGTACCCGGGCCTGTCGATGGGCGCCATGAACACCATCTTTCTGCACGGCAGCCAAGACCAGAAGCGAACTTACCTGGTACCACTGACCGAAGGCCGCTGGGGTGGCACCATGTGCCTGACCGAACCCCAGTGCGGGACCGATCTGGGACAGGTGAAAACCAAAGCGGCCCCGCAGGAAGACGGCAGCTTCAAGCTCTCCGGTACCAAGATCTTCATTTCCTCCGGTGACCATGACCTGACCGAGAACATCGTTCACATTGTGCTGGCCCGCTTGCCGGATGCCCCGAAAGGCACCCGGGGCATCAGTCTGTTCATCGTGCCCAAGTTCCTGCCCGACGGGAACGGTGGTGTCGGCGAAGCCAATGGTGTGACCTGTGGCAGCCTGGAAAAGAAAATGGGGATCAAGGCCTCAGCCACCTGCGTGATGAACTTCGATGATGCCATCGGTTTCCTGATCGGCCCGGAGAACGAGGGATTGAACTGTATGTTCACCTTCATGAACACCGCGCGGATCGGCACCGCCATCCAGGGTGTCGGCCCGGCGGAACTGTCCTATCAGTGGGCGCTGGAGTATGCCAAAGAACGCCGCTCCATGCGCGCCCTGTCAGGAAAGAAGGAACCGGAACAGGAGGCCGACAGCCTGATTCACCATGCCGATGTCCGCCGCATGCTGCTGACCCAGAAAGCCATCGCCGAAGGCGGGCGGGCGATGCTGTATTACGCCGCGCGGCTCGCTGACCATATGGTGGAAGGCCACACCACCGGCGATCAGAAAAAAGCCGATGCCTACGACGACAAGCTGGGGTTCCTGACGCCCATCCTCAAAGGTTTCCTGACGGAACTGGGTAACGAAGCCGCGAACCATGGAGTTCAGGTATTCGGGGGGCATGGGTACATCCGCGAGCACGGTATGGAACAGATCGTGCGCGATACCCGGATTGCCACGCTCTATGAGGGCACCACGGGTATCCAGGCGCTGGATCTGCTGGGCCGCAAGGTGTTGCTGATGACCCGCGGTGGCGCGGTCAGGGAATTCACTCTGAAAGTGGCGAACTTTGCCCGCAAGAGCCTGGCCGACAAGCGGGTTCGACCTTTCTCGGTGGAGCTGCTCAAACTGACCGCGCAATGGAATGTGCTGACGGTTCGCCTGATGCTGGCCGCCCGCAAGGACCGTGACGTCGTGAGTTCAGCAGCCCATGATTTCCTGATGTACAGCGGCTACGTCACCATGGCCTATATGTGGGCACGAATGGCTACTGTTGCCTCTGACAAACTGGACAAGGGAGGCGCCGACTCCGAGGACTTCTATCGCGCCAAACTGGCGACGGCGGAATTCTACTACGAACGCCTGTTGCCACGGGCACAGGCTCACGCCACCGGAATGCTGAGCCCGAGCCGGAATCTGATGCAACTGGCCCCTGAGCACATGGCCTTCACTGACTGATTGCGGCTGATGGTATGGCGAGGTTGGAAACACAGACCTCGCTCATACACCACCAACGCTGGCTTACAGCCCGTATTTGGTTTCAATGGCCTCAAACATGCCGGATTCGTGCACCTTTTTGAGCCCGGCGTTAAGTGCTTCAATGGTGGCTTCGGGGGTTTCGGGGTTGATGGCGAGAAACAGCTCGGTGTCATTGAAAGAGAAAACGGGCTCGATTCCATCCACATTCTGCTGCGACGCCACATAAGGCCCGCCCAGGCGGTCGGCGAGCCAGAGGTCAATCTGGCCGAGTTCCAGGCGCTTGGGATTGAGGTCATCACTGTCCAGTGCTGACACCTCATATCCATGCTCAATCAGATACTCGGTCTTTACGTCGTTGCGGTAGCCGCCGAAAAGCATGCCTTTGGTGTCTTCCAGCCGGTCAATCTGCAGATCGGTGCCCGGGGGAGCGAAAACGGTCCACAGATTACGGGACAACGGGCCAATCCACTTGAATCGGGGTGCACGCTCTTCGGTATAGGTTGTACAGAAGATGCCGTGGTTGCTCTTGTTCAGCGCCCGATTGTAACCATAGTCCCAGTTTCTAAGCTTGATCACATATTCAAGATCGGTGTTGTTCAGAATGGCCTTGACCATTTCCGTGCAGATACCGTCAATGGCGTTGCCTTTGTGTTCAAAAGCGCGGCCAGTAGCACTCATGTTGTAAGGGGGAAAATTCTCCGTATACAGGTAGAGCTTGTCATAAGCCTGAGCTGTAGAAACACTCACCATTGCGACCAGAGCAGCCAGCAGCAGGGATAGCAGATTCCGCACGGTTTACCTCCTTAACATTCATGATCGCCACAACATGGCGTTATTACTTGCCTATTAGAGCCTAACCCAGGCTTTAGCGGTGTTTGACAATAAAAGTGTGTGTTTTCGTAAGGAAATGAACGCGTGTCTGCCTAGTCTGCAGACCCGGGAGCCGGAATCGGCATGCTGAAGTGTTCGCCCTGGGAAAAGTTTATCCCTAATTCCCGTACCCTTTCCTGAACCGGCTCATTGTGGACAAACTCCGCCACCGTTTGAATGTTCAGACTGCGGGCGAACTGGACAATGCCACTGGTCACCAGAAACGCGGTGTGATCCTGATGGAGATTACGGATCAGGCTGCCATCAATCTTGATGAAGTCCACGTTCAGGCTCAGCAGGTGGGAAAAATTGGAGTAGCCGGTACCGAAATCGTCGATGGCAATACGGCATCCATAGGGTTTGACCTGTTCGATGAACACACGGATATCGTCGTAATTGGTAATACCATCGGATTCCAGGATCTCGAAGATAACGCGATCACCAATACCTGAAGTTTCGATGGCGGAGAGAATTCGAGCGACGGTCTCCGGCTCGGTGATGTCGCCGTAGGAGAGGTTGATCGAAAATTCCTCGTCGCGCCCGGTAAAACAGGCGAAACACTTCTCGATCATCAGTTCGGTAATACGCCGGTTCAGCCGCAGTTTATTGGCGATGTCCATAAAACGGCCAGCACTGATCACGCTACCATCCGGTTCTACCATTCTCACCAGGCACTCGTACTTGGAGATACGGCCACTCTGGTTATCGTGGATCGGCTGAAACCACGGCACCAGGCGATCATGGTCAATGGCTTCTTTCAGGCGATTGGCCCAGTACAGATTGTTTTCGTAGTTTTCCTCAACCCCTACGGCCGGGTCATACAACAGATGATGGCGTCCTGTTTCCCGGGCCTGTAATACCGCCACTTTTGCCTGGCTGACCAACTGATCGGCGGCATCTTCCGGCTTCCGGTTATTGCGAAGCGCGATGCCGATACTGACATCCACCGTCAGGCGCTGTTCCTGCCAATACACCCGGTCGCCAGTAACCAGATGCCGGACCTGGACAGCAAGCTGGTGAGCCACTTCCGGCGCCATTGCAGGTGCCAGGACAGCAAATTCGTCACCGGGAAGACGGTATACCCGAAAAATTTCGCGGTTATGATCGCGGCTGAACGCGGTCAATCGTGTGGCAACCGCCAAAAGCACATGGTCGCCACAGACATTACCGAACAAGCTGTTGATCTGGTTGAAGCGGTCCAGATTGATGATCAGCAACGCGGCTGCCTGGCGGTTCTGGAGATCCCGCAACAAACGGACACGGTTCGGGAGACCGGTAAGGTCGTCGGTATAGGACGCCTGCAATTCACGAATCAGCTGGATAATCCGGTACAACAGATACAGGCTCAGGATCAGCATCGCCGAGACGGTACCGACCAGAATCCGGTAATTGGTGCGCTCCATCGGCAGCAGCACTGCATTGATCTCATTTCGCGGAACGCCGGCCCCGTACACCATGCCCCCAGCGGTGGCGGCATAGTAAAGCTCATAGTCTTCATTGCCCGCTGAGAGGCCTCGAGTGGTCAGTTCCCCGACCTCGCCCAAGGACCGTGCTGAGTCAACATCAGCACCAAGATCCAGCGCCAGGATGGCATCAATCAGGGCCTGCTCACTGCGGGTGTCTTTCCCCTGACTGAGGCTCGAGAGATTGCGATTGTTGCGGTCATTCAGGAACGCGAAACTGTGTTGGGTGACGGTGATGCGACTGACAACATCAATGATCTGGTCCGCGCCCCAAGCAGTTGTAGCCATGCCCAGCAGGTTGCCGTCACGATCGTACATAGGACTGGCGAGCGTCAGCACCGCGCGTTCAGTATTGAGATCGAAATACACCGGCGACCAGTACACGTGTCCGGAATTGTCGGGATCGGCCGTCCACTCCTGTTCCAATGTGCGACCGAACCAGGGAGCGTTGCGATAGTGGTCAAAACGGGATTCAGTATCCAGCCTTGTCAGTGTGTTGTCGTCGCTACCCTGCAAAAAGTAGGGCATATAGCTGGTGCCTGTTTCTGACAACACGCCCGGCTCAAACCAGAGCCCGGCACCCGCC
The DNA here is from genome assembly GCF_002375325.1 of Marinobacter sp. UBA3604. NCBI lineage: Bacteria > Pseudomonadati > Pseudomonadota > Gammaproteobacteria > Pseudomonadales > Marinobacteraceae > Marinobacter > Marinobacter sp. UBA3604. Next base: position 44,363 of record NZ_DFMB01000009.1, on the reverse strand, counting down.
GCTCCCTCGAAATCCTGCAAATGGGCGTTCAAGGTGTGCTCCAGGCTCCCACGCACTATAGACAGAGCACGACCGGACATCCCACTCTCGACCATCTCGTGGAAACTCTCACCAACGTTGGCGAGGGTAATGGTGTAGCTTGCCAAAGCGGATTGACGGGCATTGATGCGCGACAGTCCTGCACCCACCACCTCATTGATCTGTTGCCTCCGAAGCTCGGAGAGGGCATCCCGTGAGTAACTGAGATTCAGGCTGGATAACAGAAGCATTCCGACAACAAACACCAGCAATAACAAACCCAGCATCCACATGATGGATTGGCGTGAAGACGGGGTTTTCCGACGAGTCAGGCGGCTGGGAAGTATCCCCGGCATTACGGATATCCTCGGGCAGTGAGTCAGGTGTCTCCGGCAGGGAGGTCTTCCAGATGCCGGTCCAGCGCTGCCTGTGCTTGCTTGTGGCCCCGCTTGGCAGCCTCAGTGTACCAATAAACGGCCTGATCCATATCCTGCCCGACACCACGTCCGGTGGCGTACATCTGGCCCAACAGAAACGCGGCTTCGCCAGAGGCAGGCGCCGCCTTTTCGGCCCATACCCGTGCACTGGCGTAGTCTTCAAAGGCATGGAAAATAATGGCCATATTGGACTGCGCGCGCACGTCGCCGTTGTCAGCCGGACCCTGGCAGGCCTCTCTGGCTTCACTGTAATTGCGAATGGCCATCAACAGGTAGCAGTCACTCAGGGCCTGGTCGGAAACGCCGCTTTCATCGGCAACGTCTACCGTGGCTGACTCCGGCTCAGCACGAGGTTCGGGTTCCGGTGTCGAAGGCTGCCGCTTCACCCGCTCCGCAAAGGCGGCAACCTCGCCCGGGCATGAGTAACGGTAGCCGGCTTGATAGCGCTGAAGCATCGCGTTGGTCGCCGGCTCATTGGCGTACTCGTCTGCAATGGCTTCACAACGCAGATCCCTTTCCCGTTCCACGTTATGTAGTACGGAAGCGCGGGATGGATCGTCGCGGTGCTCCGCAAGGTATTCCGTCAGCGGGTCGATATACGGCTGGTCAAACAACGCCCGCTGTTCCCCTTGGTAGGAATTCGGCGTTTGCGGGTTAACGATCTTCTTCATCACCTGCCCGGTTCGTTCCAGCAAATCCGACGACGCCTTGGACAAGCGATCACCGTCGACGCTTGCGCATCCGCTTAGAAAGAGCAAAATCAGAAGACAGGAATACGGACGATACATCTACACTCACTAGCCGTTTTCAGCAGTCGATGAAGCGACTAGTTTTACACGGAAGAAGGCAGGTTCAAACCGTTTCTTTTGAGGCTTATTTGCCGATGCAAAAACTGCTGAAGATTTTCCCCAGTAAGTCATCAGGCGTCATTACACCAGTGATTTCTCCCAGAGAATCCTGGGCAGCACGAAGGTCCTCTGCTAACAGTTCACCGGCTCCATAGCCCTGTAACTGGTCCTCGCCCTGCAGCAGGGAAACGCGGGCCCGCTCAAGGGCATCCAGGTGACGACGCCGGGCGATAAAGCCGCCTTCGGTGGTACTGGCAAATCCCATACACTGCTTCAGATGATCGCGCAGCACTTCCAGACCGTCCGCTGACTTGGCCGCAATGCGCACCACCGGCGCGGCACTGGCGTCCAGTTGCTCGATGCCCGCTGGTTCGCCAGTCAGGTCCACCTTGTTGCGGATGACGGTCAGGGGCGCGCCGGGTGGTAACTGGTCGATAAAGTCTGGCCACAGTTGATGGGGTTCAGTTTCCGGTGTGGTGGTGGCATCTACCATCAATAATATACGGTCGGCCTGACGAATCTCGTCCCAGGCCCTGGCAATCCCGATCTGTTCCACTTCGTCGGGGCTGTCCCGCAGGCCGGCGGTATCGATGATGTGCAGGGGCATGCCATCAATGTGGATGTGTTCGCGCAACACATCCCGGGTGGTGCCTTCAACTGCGGTCACAATGGCCGCCTCCCGTCCCGCCAGGGCATTGAGCAGACTGGACTTGCCAGCATTGGGACGCCCGGCAATCACCACCTTCATACCATCTCGTAGAATAGTGCCTTGCTGGGCTTCCTCAAGGATAACATCCAGGTCCTGGGTAATGAGCTGCAGGTCGTTCGCCACTTTGCCGTCAGCCAGGAAATCGATTTCCTCTTCCGGGAAATCGATCGCAGCCTCGACATATATCCGTAGGTGGGTAACAGCCTCAACCAGGGCGTCAATTCTGCGGGAGAATACGCCTTGCAGGGAACGCACCGCACAGCGCGCTGCCTGCTCCGAACTGCTTTCAATCAGGTCGGCGATAGCCTCGGCCTGGGTCAGGTCCAGTTTGTCGTTCAGGAAAGCCCGTTCTGAAAATTCTCCGGGCCGGGCCAGGCGAGCCCCAAGTTCGCACACCGTTCTCAACAGCAGGTCGAGAATAACGGTGCCACCGTGGCCCTGGAGCTCAAACACATCCTCGCCGGTAAACGAATGGGGATTGGGAAAATACAGCCCGATACCTTCGTCGATCAGTTCCCCCCGAGTGTCCAGGAACGGACCATAGTGTGCGTAACGCGGCCTGGGCTCGAACCCCAGCATCTGGCGCGCAATGGCCGTTGCCTGCGGGCCAGATACCCGAACAATACCCACCCCGGACTGGCCCGGGGCCGTGGCAATTGCTGCAATGGTATCGGTGGCATAAAACATCGTTACTTTCCCCTTCCCCCTTGCCCATTGGGGCCCCTGAAATAACAGAGGCTCCCAAAAGGAGCCTCCGCAATCACTGGAACCGTTGGATGACCGGTCAGCTCTTCTTGGCCGCAACTTCTGCTTCAATCTTGCGGGTAATGTACCACTGCTGGCTGATGGACAGGATGTTGTTGACCAACCAGTACAGAACCAGGCCTGCCGGGAACCAGAGGAAGAACACGGTAAAGATCAGCGGCATCAGCTTCATGATCTTCGCCTGCATCGGGTCCGGTGGTGTCGGGTTCAGACTCATCTGCAACATCATGCTGGCACCCATCAGGATAGGCAGGATGAAATAGGGGTCCATGACCGACAGATCCTGGATCCACAGCATGAAGGGAGCATGTCTCAACTGGACACTTTCAAACAGCACCCAGTACAGGGATATAAAGACCGGCATCTGTACCAGTATCGGCAGGCAGCCACCCAACGGGTTTATCTTCTCCCGTTTGTACAACGCCATCATTTCCTGGGACATGCGCTGGCGATCATCGCCATACAGTTCTTTCAACCGTGTCAGCTGGGGAGCTACCGCACGCATTCTTGCCATGGACCGGTAACTGGTCGCCGACAGTTTGAAGAACACCGCCTTGACCAGGACTGTCAGCAGGATGATAGCCACACCCCAGTTGCCAACCAGCCCGTGGAACCAGTCGAGAATAATGAACAATGGCAGGGCAATGAAGAACAGGAAGCCGAAATCAACCGTCCGGTCGAGGTTCGGGGCAACGTTCTCAAGGCGCTCAATGATCTTGGGACCGACATAGGCCTTGGCGGACACTTCGCTGGTTTGACCCGGCTCCACGACGGTCGCGGGATACACAAAGCCCATGACATAGAGCGGGCCACGACGAGTGGACTGGAACTGGGCCGGCTGATCACGTTCGGGCACCCAGGCCGCCAGGAAGTAATGCTGGAGGAAGGCCAACCAGCCATTGGTCACTGATTGGTTGATCGGGTTCTCGGAGAGATCGTCAAAATCGAACTTCTCGTAAGGATCTTCTGGCGAACTGACCACCATGCCCAGGAAAGCACGTATGCCCAGGCTATTCTGGGCGGTTGGGTCCGGTGCCTGATCACGGACAATCTTGCCCGTCATGTTTGCCTGCCAGACGCTATCGGACTGGTTGTTGATCTGGTAACGAACATCAATCTCATAGCTGTCACGGCTAAACAGATACTGTTTGGTGACTTCGACATTGTTGTCCGTGGTGAAGGTGAGATCGACCGTCAGTGTATTCTCACCCTCCTGCAGTTCGTATTCTGACGCCGACGCGTTGTACACCGGAGCGCCGCCGTTGCGTTTGCTGTCAATGCCATCGCGGCCGATCAGCCCGCTTTCCATGATGTAGGTGCGCTTGCTGGTATTGGTCAACAGCCTCAGTGATTCTTCACTGTCGAGGGACCGGTCGTGCTGTAACAAAGAACTTTCAATCAGATTACCGCCTACACGGTCGATCTTGAGTTCGTAGACATCGGTACGCACGGTGATGAGTTGATCACTGGCAGAAACGGAGGATGTCTCCGAGGCCGAGATTGTCTGGCCATCGCCTTCCGGAGTGGTGAATTCTTCGCTTGAGGTATCCGGGCCACTGGCGCTCTCGCTCGGGAGAGTCATGTCATCCGTCGAGGCAGGCTGGGTACTGGTACTGGCCTGTTCCGTAGCGGGTTGGGTCTGCGGCTGGTTATAGTCTTCATTCCAGGCAAGCACCATCATGTAACTGACAATGGCAAGGCCGGCAAATAATACAATGCGTTGAATATCCATAAACTTACTGTTTGGTCTGGTTAGCGTTATGGGTTTGGCTGGCCGGCCCGCAGCAGATGGAAGGTACTACCTCAGTGCGAACGTCAGTGCCCGGAACGGGATCATACCCGCCTTTTGCCCATGGATGACACCTCATTAGACGTTTGACCGAAAGAAAAAGGCCTCTAATGGCGCCGTGGGCGGTGATGGCTTCGACAGCGTATTGGGAACAAGTGGGGTAGTGACGGCAATGACTGGCCATCATCGGGCTGATCGCGTACTGGTAGACTCGGATGGGCAGGAGCAGCAGTTTGCGCATTAACCCGTTCCTTTGCCGGTACCGGAAAGTTCCGATGTGGTTGGTTTCTGGAGCTGGCGGTTTTTCTTCCTGAGGCGTGCCCAGAGCTCCGTCAAGGTAGCATTGAGCGCGGCATTATCAAGCTCCGTCAATCCTCGCCGTCCAAGAACCACGATGTCCAGGGCAGGGTATTCCCGTTCGTGCCTGAAGGTTTCCCGAACCCGGCGTTTAACGCGGTTTCGTTGTACAGCCAGTTTGAGATTCTTCTTTGAAAACACCAACCCAATCCTGGCGTGCCCCAGAGTATTGGGTGTGGCCAGGATCAGGAAATGTCGGTGCGGAACCCTTAACTGTACGTCATCGAAGACTTTGCCGTAATCGGATGGCTTGAGCAGCCGGGACGATTTTGGAAAGGTCAAAGCCTTCATCAGGCGGTCAATGTCTTATGCAGACAGACGGGCACGGCCCTTGGCGCGACGACGGGAAATTACCTTACGGCCGTTGGCGGTTGCCATGCGGGCACGGAAACCGTGAACGCGCTTACGCTTCAGTACGCTTGGTTGAAACGTTCTTTTCATGGTGTCGGTCTCACATTACAGATGTTGGAAATTCAATCGTTGGCTGGAAAATGAACAGCCAAAACAGGAGCGGCATTCTATGCAATGTGGCGGTGGAATTCAATGGTTATTCGAGACCAGTGTCGGGTTATTTCCATCTCCGCTGATTCACGGTTCAGGTAATAAATTCATTAGGTCTTTTTGTATTCTCTTTAAGGATTATTATTACTGTTATTAGGCAGGCCTTTTTCTGTGGAAAACCGATGGAATTGATTTGGAAACAGTGGATTGGATGGTTCATAAAGTGGTTGAGAAGTGGGGATGAGGCCTGTGTATATCCGAGGCAGGAAATGTGGGTAAGTTGGAGGTTTGCTCAGATCGCGATTTATCCACCGAACATCGGGGTGTCGTCCACAGGGTTGAGAGCGCTTTGTACACACAGGTCTGTGGGTAACTTTTTATGCACGATATTTCTGTACACAAGCCTGTAGGTAAGTCTGTAAAAAATTGAAATAAAAGAAAATAAATTTCCACAGGCTGTTTATTAAATGCGTTTGGCTCTTTCACTCGGGAGGCCCTCAGGTTAGAATCCTTGGTCATCTCTTTCGTCGGGTCATGGAGATCCGTGACGAGAAATTTCTGAGGCATCGGAGGCAAGACTGTCGTGCCGAACAACATATGGCATCAGTGTCTGGAAGTACTCCGGGACGAGTTTCCCGCTCAGCAATTCAACACCTGGCTTAGACCCTTGCAGTCGGATCACCGCGAGGGTCAGTTGATGCTGTTCGCACCCAATCGGTTCGTCATGGACTGGGTGAACGAAAAATACCTCAGAAGAATTGAAGAAGTCCTGAAGGATCTGCACGGTGGCCAGGCACCTCGGATTGATATGAAGGTGGGTTCCGCGCCACGGTCATCTGACCTGGTGGTCCGTTCCGAGAACGCGGTCAGTGGTGTGGCCGCCGAGCAGGAAGAAGCGGGTAGCCGGGTAACGGAAGAAGAGAAAGGCGTTGCGGCCACAGTGACCACGCCTTCGGTGAAGGCCAAGAGCACCAGCGAACGACGTTCGGTTCAGGTTGAGGGTGACATCAAGCACCAGAGTTTCCTGAACGAAGGCTTTACCTTTGACACGTTTGTGGAGGGTAAATCGAACCAGTTGGCCCGGGCGGCCTCGATGCAGGTGGCGGAGAACCCTGGTGGAGCTTATAACCCACTGTTTTTGTATGGTGGTGTGGGTCTGGGTAAGACCCACCTGATGCATGCCATTGGTAATGACATTGTACGGCGCAACCCGAGAGCCAAGGTGGCCTATCTTCGCTCCGAGCGTTTTGTGGCGGATATGGTGAAGGCACTTCAGTTAAACGCCATCAATGAGTTCAAGCGCTATTACCGCTCTGTGGACGCATTGTTGATAGACGATATTCAGTTTTTCGCCCGCAAGGAGCGCTCTCAGGAAGAATTCTTCCACACTTTCAATGCGTTACTGGAAGGCGGACAGCAGGTTATTGTGACCTGTGACCGCTTTCCGAAAGAAATTGTGGATATGGAAGAGCGCCTTAAATCCCGTTTCGGCTGGGGCCTGACCGTGATGGTAGAGCCACCGGAGCTGGAGACCAGGGTCGCCATCCTGATGAAAAAGGCGGAGCAGGTGAACGTCAAACTCAGCAGCGAGGCGGCGTTTTTCATCGCGCAAAAAATTCGATCGAACGTTCGTGAACTAGAAGGGGCGCTGCGCCTAGTGATAGCGAATGCTCACTTCACTGGTTCGGAGATCACCCCGCCGTTTATCCGGGAAAGCCTCAAGGATCTGTTGGCGCTGCATGAAAAGCAGGTCAGCATCGATAATATCCAGCGCACGGTGGCGGAGTACTACAAGATCAAGGTGGCCGATTTGTTGTCAAAACGGCGTACCCGCACTGTGACCCGGCCAAGACAGGTTGCCATGTCCCTGGCCAAGGAATTGACCAATCACAGCCTGCCGGAAATTGGCGATGCGTTTGGTGGCCGTGATCACACCACGGTATTGCATGCCTGCAAAAAGATTGTAGAGCTGCAGGAAACGGATCCTGGCATCCGAGAGGATTATCAGAACTTTATGCGGCTACTGACAACCTGACCGGGTTAGCGGCAGCCAATACACATTCACCTTCCAATAAAAGAATGCTGAGTGCCATGAAACTGACGATCAGCCGAGAATCTCTGCTCACCCCCCTTCAGTCCATTGCCGGTGTGGTGGAGCGAAAACAGACAATGCCCGTTCTCTCCAACGTGTTGCTGGTGGCCGAGGATAATACCCTCACGCTGACTGGTACCAATATGGAAGTGGAACTGGTGGGCCGGGTGTCACCGGTGCACGTTGACCAGCCAGGCCGCATTACAGTTCCGGCGCGGAAACTGTCTGATATATGCCGGGCGTTGGGTGATGAGGCGCCTATCGAGTTGGCGTTGGAGGGCGACCGCCTGCATCTGCGTTGTGGCGCCAGCCACTTTACGCTGTCGACCTTGCCGGCGGAGCATTTTCCCAACGTTGAGGATGATGCGGAAAGTTTCGGCCTGGAACTGCCCCAGAAAGAACTCAGCCGAATGTTCGACGCCACTGCTTTTGCAATGGCTCAACAGGATGTTCGCTATTACCTGAACGGGCTGTTGCTGGAAGTCGACAAGGATCACGTTCGCACTGTGGCTACTGATGGCCATCGCCTGGCCATGGCGCATTTTGATTTGCCCACCGGCTGCCCGGAACCCCGCCAGGTGATTGTGCCGCGTAAGGGTGTGCTGGAACTGGCGCGCTTGCTGGATGATGTGGAAACCCCGGTGACCCTGGTGATCGGAGACAATCATCTGCGCGCGACGGTAGGCTCTTATACCTTTACCTCGAAGTTGATTGAAGGCAAGTTCCCGGACTATAACCGGGTCATTCCCCGCGGTGGGGATAAAGTTGTCCTGGCGGATCGCGCTACCCTCAAGAACACACTCCAGCGCGCCGGCATTCTATCCCATGAAAACATCCGTGGCGTACGCCTGAACCTGGCGCCCAACGAGTTGCAGGTATTTGCCAACAACCCGGATCAGGAACAGGCCGAAGACGCGCTGCCGGTCGAGTATCAGGGCGAATCACTTCAGATTGGCTTTAATGTAGGCTACCTGGTGGATGTGATGAACGCGCTGGATGAGGATCAGGTCAAGATAACCCTGGCGAATCCCAATAGCAGTGCGTTGATTGAGGCGGAGAACGACAATCGCTGCCTCTATGTCGTCATGCCGATGCGGCTGTAGGTCCGCCGGATTGGTTGTGGCCGCCAGATATTTACCGGATCAGTAAGGAAGAGAGTCATGGGAACGGTGACGAACAGCCTCAAGGGTGCCTTTCGAATCGGTCAGACCGTATCGGTGTTGGGACGCGCTGGAGTGAATTGGGTGCGGGGAGATCGACCGCCCGCGCCGAGGTTGCTCAGGCAGACGTTTGAATCCCTGGGTGCCACCTACATCAAGCTCGGCCAGTTTATTGCCAGCTCCCCCACGTTTTTCCCCAAGGAATACGTGGAGGAATTCCAATACTGTCTGGACCGTACCCCAAGCCTGCCATTCAGTGTGATCCGGAAAATTATCCGGGACGAACTGGGCCGACCAATCGAAGACGTATACTCTGACATTGACCCGGTGGCTTTGGCATCGGCATCGATTGCACAGGTTCACGCCGCAAAGCTGGTTACCGGTGAGGATGTGGTGATCAAGGTGCAAAAGCCGGGTGTGGAAAACATTCTGCTGACGGATCTCAATTTCCTGTACCTGTCGGCGAAAATTCTGGAGACACTAGCGCCCAAACTATCCTGGACTTCGTTGTCCGGAATCGTGGAGGAAATCCAGCGCACCATGCTGGAGGAATGCGACTTCATCAAGGAGGCGAACAACCTAAAGGTGTTCCGGGAATTTCTCCATAACACCCACAATGAAGATGCTACCGTGCCACGGGTCTACGAAAGCTGCAGTACTCGTCGCATTCTTACCATGGAGCGTTTCCACGGTGTACCTCTGACGGATCTTGAAAGCATCCGGGGTTACGCGCGGGATCCGGAGCGCACGCTGATTACGGCAATGAACACCTGGTTTTCCAGCCTCACCCAGTGTGAGTTTTTCCACGCCGATGTTCATGCGGGCAATCTGATGGTGTTGAAAGACGGCCGGGTTGGTTTTATTGATTTCGGTATTGTCGGTCGCATCCGTCCGGATACCTGGCAGGCCGTCAGCGATTTTATTTCAACGGTCATGGTCGGCAATTTTGAAGGCATGGCCGACGCGATGATTCGTATCGGTATCACCCATCAAAAGGTTCAGGTGGCTGAACTGGCAGCCGACTTGCGGCGCCTTTACCAGCAAATGGACACCATGGTGCCGGATGAAGTGCCCTATCAGGCTGAACAAGCCGAGGATGACGTGAACAACATCCTGATGGATATGGTACGGATTGGTGAGGGCCATGGGCTGCATTTTCCAAGAGAGTTTGCGCTCTTGTTGAAACAGTTCCTGTATTTCGATCGTTACGTTCACATACTGGCGCCGGAAATGGATGTCTTCATGGACGAGCGGTTGAACATGCTGCATTAATCGCGTTCACCCGCGAGGTTTTGTACACTGGGGCAGCGTTGTCGGTAAGGCACGCTGCCTTTTTTGTCCCCGTCTCCTGCTGGTTAATAACCTATCGTGACCTATGGCGCTTGTTAAACTTCAATCGGAACATTTCCGCAATCTCTCGCCTGCGCCGGTCAGTTTCTCACCTTCCATTAATTTGCTATATGGCGCCAACGGCAGTGGAAAAACCAGCGTTCTGGAAGCCATTGGCTACCTGGGGCTTGGCCGCTCATTCCGGGTAAGTAGACATCAGGCGGTGGTTAGCCACGGCCAACACAAACTGACGGTGTTCGGTGGCCTGGATCAGGGAATGTCGGGAGGGGAACAATCACCGGTTGGAGAGCTTAACCATCGTGTGGGCATCTCCAGGGATGTGACCGCTAAAGAAACCACGCTTAGAGTGGATGGGGAAGCAGTTCGTAACCTGTCATCGCTTGCCCGGCATCTGCCCGTCTCGGTTATCGATCCGGGGGTGTTTGATATTGTTGCCGGCGGACCCGGAAAACGCCGGCAGTTTCTCGATTGGGCAGTGTTCCACGTGGAACCTTCGTTTGCTTCGTTGTGGCAGCAGTGTCAAAGAGTGACGTCACAGCGGAATCAGATCCTGAGAAATGGTAGAATAGATGACGCTCTGATGAAGGTCTGGGATTCACAGTATACGGAGTTGGCAGAGCGATTGACGCAAGCCCGGAACGAAACCTTTCGGCTTTTTACCAAGGCTTTTTACAGTTTACTCGGTGAGATAGACGCCCCCTGGGTTGATGGGCTTAAGCTGGACTATTACGTGGGCTGGGACGCCAGCCAACCCCTGGTCGAGGTACTACGTTCCCACCGGGAGCAGGAACAGAAAATGGGCCATACCCTGTACGGTCCCAATCGGGCTGACATCCGCTTGCGATACCAGGGAAGGCCGGTGGCGGAGACCTTCTCCCGGGGCCAGCAAAAGACGTTGGTCATTTTGATGAAGATCGCACAAGGCATGGTGCTGAGCGATCTTGGAAAGCAGGTTACCTTTTTGCTGGACGATATCAATGCAGAGCTGGATGTCGTCCACAGGGCCATGCTTGCCCAAAAGCTCTACGAATTACGATGTCAGGTGTTTGTGACATCGATAGAGGCGCCCAGGCCGGATGAATTATGGCGGCACACCATGCCGGAATACAGATTGTTCCACGTGGAACATGGCAAATTGACGGAAGAACAGGAACCCGGATGATCCACTTTCATCGCTCTAAAATAACAGCGGCAATGGCTTCACGCCGGGAAATCACCCTTCAGGAGTACCCTAATGAGTGAATCGAACTACAACTCCTCAAGCATCAAGGTATTGAAAGGACTGGATGCCGTTCGGAAGCGGCCCGGCATGTATATCGGTGACACTGATGATGGCACGGGCCTGCATCACATGGTCTTTGAGTTGGTGGACAACTCCATTGACGAGGCGTTGGCTGGGCACTGTTCTGAAATCGGGGTGATCATCCATCCGGACGAATCAGTCACGGTCAGGGATAACGGCCGTGGTATTCCGGTCGACCTTCACAAGGAAGAAGGTGTCTCCGCTGCGGAAGTTATCATGACGGTTCTCCATGCCGGTGGTAAGTTTGATGACAACAGCTACAAGGTCTCAGGCGGGCTTCACGGTGTTGGGGTGTCGGTGGTAAACGCCCTCTCCTCCTCCCTTACGTTGACTATTCGACGTGATGGCAAGGTTTACGAGCAAACCTACAACAACGGCGTACCAAAAGCGCCGCTCGATGTGGTTGGCGACACCGACGCCAGTGGTACGAAGGTTCACTTCATTCCATCCCCGGATACGTTTACCAGCATTGAATTCCACTGGGATATTTTGGCCAAACGCCTGCGGGAGCTGGCGTTCCTGAACAGCGGTGTGCGTATCCGCCTGCAGGATGAGCGTAGTGGCAAGGAAGAGGTATTCGAATACGAGGGTGGCCTGCGTGCCTTTGTTGAGCACCTGAACTCCAACAAGACACCGATCAACCGCGTGTTTCATTTCATCAAGGAACGTGAAGACGGTATTGCGGTGGAAGTGGCCATGCAGTGGAACGATGCCTTCCAGGAAAATATCTACACGTTTACCAACAACATCCCGCAGCGCGACGGTGGTACCCACCTCGCTGGGTTCCGTGCGGCCCTGACCCGTTCGCTCAACAACTATATTGAGCACGAAGGCCTGGGCAAAAAGGCCAAGGTCAGCACGTCCGGTGATGACGCTCGGGAAGGTCTGACGGCTATTATCAGCGTGAAGGTTCCTGACCCCAAGTTCTCGTCCCAGACCAAGGACAAGCTGGTTTCTTCCGAGGTCAAAACCGCGGTTGAGCAGGAGTTGTATCAATCCTTTGCGGACTTCCTGCAGGAGCAGCCCAACGAGGCCAAGCTGATCGTCAACAAGATGATTGAAGCGGCCCGCGCCCGTGAAGCGGCCCGCAAGGCCCGTGACATGACGCGCCGCAAGGGGGCGCTGGACATTGCCGGTCTGCCGGGCAAGTTGGCGGACTGTCAGGAAAAAGACCCCGCTCTTTCCGAACTGTTCATAGTGGAGGGTGATTCCGCCGGTGGTAGTGCCAAACAGGGGCGCGATCGGAAGACACAGGCCATCCTGCCACTCAAGGGTAAGATTCTGAACGTGGAGAAGGCCCGCTTCGACAAGATGTTGTCCTCGGCGGAAGTGGGTACGCTCATTACTGCGCTGGGCTGCGGCATCGGGCGAGAGGAATTCAATCCGGAAAAACTCCGCTACCACTCCCTGATTATCATGACCGATGCGGACGTGGACGGTTCCCACATCCGTACGCTGCTACTCACCTTCCTGTTCCGTCAGATGCGTGAAATCATTGAGCGTGGCCATGTGTTCATTGCCATGCCGCCGCTGTACAAGGTCAAGCGTGGCAAGCAGGAGCAGTACCTGAAAGACGAGAAAGCCAAGGAAGCGTACCTGACCCAGACCGCCCTGGAAGGTGCCCAGCTCTATGTCAATCCGGAAGCGCCGGCTATCAAGGATTCCGCTCTGGAAACCATGGTGAAGGACTACCAGGCGGTGATGGCGATGATTGATCGTCTGTCCCGCGCCTACCCGGCCAAGGTACTCCAACAAATGCTGGATAACGTGACACTGAAGCCGGAACACCTCAAAGAAGAGGCAGAAGTGGCTCGTTGGGTGGCTCGCCTGGGTGACGGCCTTCAGCTGGATACTCGCACCGGCACCAAGTACACCTTCTCGGTGGAAAAGGACACCGAGCGCAATCTCTACCTGCCGAAGGTGGTGATTTATGTGCACGGGATTCCCCATAACCACGTGTTCAGCCATGAGTTCTTCGAGTCGTCCTCTTACGCGGCCATCGCGAGGATGGGTGAGACACTGGACGGCTTGATCGAAGACGGCGCTTATATCCAGCGTGGCGAGCGCAAGCAGGCGGTGCTGTCATTCGAGGGCGCTCTGGAATGGCTGATGAAGGAAGCCCAACGCGGCCTGAACATCCAGCGCTATAAGGGGCTGGGTGAGATGAACCCGGAGCAGTTGTGGGAAACCACCATGGATCCGGAGACTCGTCGCATGATGAAGGTCACCATCGAGGACGCCATTGCGGCGGACCAGATCTTCACCACCCTGATGGGCGATGACGTCGAGCCACGGCGCCTGTTCATCCAGAGTAACGCGCTTGAAGTGACCAACCTGGACGTGTGATCACGGCGGGTTTTTGATCGGACCCGGGTTATCCGGGGATACGAAAAAGGCGACCTAATGGTCGCCTTTTTTATTTATAATTCAGTTATTTAGAGGAATTCAGTATTTCTGACTGGCGTCAGCTACCGTTACCTGTGGATGTGTCAGACGACTTGTTGTCGTGCTGGGCCGCAAGGTGCGGCGCCATAACATCCTCAAGGGTGTAGCCGGTGAGCCGGCGAATGGAACGCCAGAGGTAGTAGAAAATGGCGATCATCATGATCATCGAGGGAATAGCGATCATGGGATAACTCACCAGGGTCATCCTGCCCAGTTCTTCATTGAACGCCTGGGTTCCGGACGGGCTGGTGACAATCCACTTGGCCAGCACGAAATTCATGATGGAGGAGAACAGAAAGGTCAGGCTGAAGAAATAGCTGGCCTTGAGCAGGCGGGCCTCGAACTCTTCCTCACTTCCGTTTTCTTTCAGCACCGCCTGAATCTTGTCCACGTTCAGCACGGACGGGTTGTACAGCAGCGTTCTAACCAGCGGATAGCGTGTACGGGTTGAAACAAGCACGGCAATACCGATGACGGCGGGAACAGCCGCTTCCTTGATCGCCAGCCAGCCGGCATCCAGCTCCATCAGGCCGATACCGCCGGTCAAACCGACGCTGACAATGCCGAGCACCGCAATAAAGTTGTACTTGCGATAGCGCACCAACTCGAACAGTCCCCATCCAAGGGGGAACGCAAGCCCGATGACCAGGGCCATGACACTGCCCAAATATTCATCCCCGCTCAACTTCATCAGAATGACGGAGGGAATGATGATACTCACGAGTAGATCAACCCAGGGCCTTGGCTTGTGGGTCGGTGGAGATGGGATTTCCGGGTCGGTCATAAATCAGCCTGATCGTTCGGGGAAGTGATGCCGGTGGAATCCAGCATACCGAAAAAGTCGTCAGGCAGTATACGATGAAACCGTGAGTGTGAGTAACCGAGGTCGGCGGTACCGGCCCGCTAATGCGGGCCGTTTCAGTTGGTGTGGTAGTGGCAGATGCGCTTCAGAAAGAACCGGAAGTGGAACTGCTGGTGCCCTCACCTGCGGTCTGTACCAGGTTATTATCCCCTGACTGCCACTGCTGCTGGGCGCTGGGATCGGTTTCGCTGCGCTTCAGGCATTTCCACTCGATGGAGGTCTCCGCTGGTAGATTGATCGACCCACTCCAGGTTGGGTAGGCTGTTGGATCCAGTTTTACCGCATCGGTAGGTGACCAGTTACCCAAAGCATTGTTGTTGCCGGTAACGTACACACTTTGCCCCATGGTGGTAGTGCCGTTCTGGCACTGGAAGGTGACGGATGCCGTCTCTGCTGTTGGCGGATTGGGATCGCTTCCGTCACAGGGGGCACCGCTATGAAGTGCCGCTGCCTCCATCGCCGGTACCGTCAGTGCCACCTGGCCATTCTGCACCGTTACGCAGGCACCGTTGCCAGCCACATTGCGATAGTTTCCATCGGCCAGCCCGGTGCTGAAAGTCCGTGACAGTGTGCTGCCTTCACGGTTGATGGCGACGAACCCCTTATTGCCCCGACTAAAGGCAATCTGGTTATTGCCATTGTCCCACCAGCTGTTCACGCCCTGGCCGTCGGTCTCAGCCCGGAAGGCAACCATGTTGGCAATGGAGTCCCAGCGATGTTCGCATACCCAGGCGGACCCGCACTGAGCAGTGCCGTTCTGGTAGACGTTTTGGGCTGGAGGGCCCTGGTCACCGTTGGAAAATGCGTAGCTCGACATTACCTTGGGGTAGCCATAAGGCCAGCCCAGCATGAACACGTTGGCCAGGTTGTAGAGATCACCATCCTTGTAGGTCAACACATTGCTGCCACCGGCACCGTGGCCACGTTGGTTGTCATGGTTGTCGGTGAATACAACGGCATCACCGCCGGACAGGAAGCCCCAGCTCTCACCAAAGGCGTTGAGGTTGGCCAGTTGCTGGTTCTTGAAGACGTTGCCGATGGACGCGCTGTAGCGGAACTCGGTGACGTCTGACGTACCCGTGTACTCAGTGGCACTGACGGCTTCGCCACCCAGGTCGATCACCTCCTGGAATACGTACAGCGGGCCGCCGGCCTGATTGATGACGGCGCCGATATCACCGGGCGACATATGTTTGGCGGCATCCACCCGTATACCCTTCACACCCAGCGAAGTGAGCTGATTGAGATAGCCGGCCAGAGTGTCGCGCACGTAGCCGCTTCCGGTATCCAGGTCCGGTAAGCCGACGAGTCGGCAATTGCGAACGCGCCAGGCATCCGAACTGTAATCCGAGCCGTTGATACTGCATTCGGAGTGGAAATCATTGCCACTGTAGATAGGATAGGTCAGGGAATCGCTGCTGTAATAGGACCCGGCGGTGCCGGTTCCCGTACCATTGGCGGTATGGTTGATCACTGCATCCACGTAAACATCCACTCCGGCCGCGTTGCAGCGCGAAACCATGTTAGCGAACTGGTTGGCGTTACCACTGCGGCTCTGGAGCTGGTAGCTGACCGGTTGATAGCGCGTCCACCAGGCGCTGCCCTGAATGTGTTCCTGCGGCGGTGACACCTGAACGGCGCTGTAACCCTTGGGCCCAAGAAACTGTTCACATTCAGTGGCGACATCGCTCCACTTCCATTCGAACAGATGGACAAAGGTACCGGCGTGGGCGGTATTAATGGGCAACGCAAGTGTCAGGCCGAGACTGACACCGGTTACCAGGCGTTGTATGGAGATCATTGTGTGCTCCTGTCTTGTATTTGTTGTGGAGACGATCCAATGGCCACTGCTGGCTGTTGACGGCAGTTGTGGATGTCCATCGTCAACATGAAGTGTTCAATCGTTAGCCAAAACATCCTTTCAGGCAGTTTGCGGGGAGTAGTCAGGGGGAGGAGTTGCAATATTTACGTAGCTTCTGAATACGTGTCACTAAACTGAAACACGCCTGCCAGTGGGATCGGTTAAGCTTGCAGCCGGTGTTTTGACGGGGCTTTAGGAGGAAGCATGAAGATCATTGCGTTTTACAGCCTTAAAGGCGGTGTCGGTAAAACCGCTGCGGCTGTAAACATTGCCTACCTGGCCAGCCAGGCTGGCATTCCCACCCTGCTATGGGATCTCGACCCTCAGGGCGCGGCCAGCTGGTACCTGGCGGGAACCGACGAGATCAAGGGTCGGAAACTGGCTGCACTGATGGATGGAAAGACCCCCATCGGCAAATTCATTCGGGCCAGCGCCTACCCTGACCTCGATTTTATCCCGGCCCATAACAGTTTTCGCAACCTTGATGTCCGGCTGGATAAGGACGACAGCGCCAATACCCTCAAAAACTGGCTGGCCCCGCTATCGGAGGAAACCAGCCTGGTCGTACTGGATTGCCCGCCCTCGATGTCGCGGTTGTCTGAGCAGGTGTTGAAAACCGCCGATGGCGTGTTCGTGCCGGTGGTTCCGACCTGGCTCGCTCTGAATAGCTGGCAACAGCTCCAGGCCTTCGCCAAGGACAAGAAGCTCAAACCCGGTCGTCTGCACCCGTTTTTCTCCATCGTGGACCGCCGCAAGAATCTGCATCGCGAGATGGTGATCCATCGCAAACAGCGCCTCGAGAATGGGCTGAACGCGCTGATTCCCAATGCCAGTGTGGTGGAGAAGATGGGTGAGAGTGGCCAGCCGGTGGAACTGATGGATCGGTCATCCGCAGCCGCCGATGCCTATCGGCGCTTGTGGAAGGAAATCAGGAAGTTGATCTAGAACGGATAGAGCCCATAAAAAACGCTGGTCAGCTTCACACTGACCAGCGTTCCGGTATACAGCGGCAGGTGTGTTAATGACCCTGCCAGAAGGTGTTAGCCCACCTCTTTCAGTGCCTGCTCAACGATCGCCAGGCCTTCCTCAAGAATATTGTCCTCGATAGTGACCGGCATCAGGAAACGCAAGGTATTGCCGTACATACCGCAGCTCAGCAGGATCAGGCCATTTTCCTTGGCTTTCTTGGTAACGGCCGCCGCCAGGTCTGCCCGCGGTTCCTTGCTGGTCTTGTCGGTGACCAGTTCAATGGCAGCCATGGGCCCGAGGTTGCGCACGTTGTCCACGTGGGGGAACTGTTCCTGCCACTGATCAAAGCGTTTGCGCAGTGTGTCACCCAGGCGCTGACTCTTGCCCAGAATGTCTTCTTCCTTGAACACGTCAAATACTGCCAGGGCTGCCGCACAGGCCGTCGGGCTGCCGGTGTAGGTGCCGCCGAGGGAGTTCGGGCCGGACGAGTCCATAACCTTGTCGGTACCGACAATGGCTGAGATCGGCATGCCATCGGCCATACTCTTGGCCATGGTCATCATGTCGGGCTCAACACCGCTGTGTTCGATGGCGAACATCTTGCCAGTCCGGCCAAAGCCGCTCTGAACCTCATCCGCGATCATCAGGATGCCGTTTTCATCGCAGATCTTGCGGATCTCTTTGAGGAAGCTGGCTGGTGCGGCGTAGAAACCGCCTTCACCCAACACCGGCTCAATCACGATGGCGGCGGTGTCACTGGCGGGTGAATCGGCCTTCATGGCCATCTTCAGGCCACGGAGCGCTTCATCCTCACTGACACCGTGATAGGGAACCGGATAGGGGGCGCGGAAGACGGTGCCCGGCATCGGGCCGAAATCGGTCTGGTACGGGGCGGCTTTGCCGTTCATGGCCATGGTGTAGAAGGTACGGCCGTGATAACCGCCGTCAAAGCAGATCACATTGGTTTTGCCGGTTGCCGCGCGGGCGATCTTCATGGCGTTTTCCAGGGCTTCTGCGCCGGAGTTGGCCAGCATGACCTTGGCGTGGCCCTTTACCGGAACCACTTCACTGAGCTTCTGCGCCAGCTTCACATAGCCCTCATAGGGCATGACGGTCTGGCAGGTGTGCATCAGCTTGTCCAACTGCGCCTTCACCGCTTCAACCACTTTGGGGTGACGATGGCCGATATTCAGTACACCAATGCCGCCGGCGAAGTCGATCATACGCTTGCCATCGGCATCCCAGAGCTCGGCATTGGTCGCATGGTCGGCAAACTGCTCGTTGGGGCTGGCAGCACCGGCCGCGACATAACGTTCTTTGAGTGCCTGCAATTCTTTGTTCGTCACTTTGCCTCTCCTCGAATTCGGTTTGGTACTGTCAGCATACACGAAATGATGGCCCGGTTTGAAAACCCGGCCCTGTTGTTTCTACGTACTGCGGCCGCCAATGTCCTCCCGGAACTGAAGTTCCGCAAGTCTCCGGTACAGCGGATTCCGTTCGACAAGTTCATCGTGGTTGCCGATATCCTGAATAATTCCGGCGTCCATCACAATGATACGATCGGCGTGCCTGACGGTGGCCAGCCGGTGTGCGATGACCAATGTCGTGCGGTTGGACATCAGTCCCGGCATGGCTTGCTGGATCAGGTGTTCGCTTTCTGCATCCAGTGCGCTGGTCGCCTCATCCAATAACAGTATAGGTGCATCCGCAAGCAGTGCGCGGGCAATCGCCAGCCGCTGCTTCTGCCCCCCCGATAGCCCGAGACCCGTATCGCCCAGTGGCGTTTCATAGCCTTTTGGCAGTTTGCGGATAAACTCATCGGCATGGGCAATCCTGGCGGCCTCCACCATGGCAGTGTCGCTGGCCTCCGGTCGGGCGTAGCGGATGTTATCGGCAATGGTGCCGTGAAACAGCGCGGGGTTCTGTGGCACCAGCGCAAAGCATTGGCGCAGGTCTGTAAGCGCTAACTCACGACTGTCAACGCCGTCGATAAGAATCCGCCCCGTGTCGGGGTCATAGAACCTCAAGAGCAGATCGAACAAGGTAGACTTTCCAGCACCAGAGGGACCAACCAGTGCCACGGTTTCGCCTGCCTGGATGTGAAGTGAAAGGCTTTGCAGAACCTCGATATCGCGACGGGCCGGATAGGAAAAGGTCAGATTGCTGATCTCGATATCGCCGCGAAGGGGGTCGGGCAGAGCCTGGGTGGCGTTTGTCTCACTGTGGATTTCACTGGGTGTCTGCAGCAGCTCGAAAATCCGCGCCGCTGCCCCGGCTGCGCGCTGCAACTCACCAATCACTTCACTGATGGCGCCGGCAGCCAGTCCCACCAACAGGCTGTAGAATACAAATGCCGCCAGCTCGCCCGGGCTGGTACGACCTGAGATCACATCCAGCCCGCCAATCCAGATCACCACGCCAATGGCACCCATAACCAGGGTAATGGCGATGGTGGTCAGCCAGGCCCGCTGGCGAATCCTCACACGGGCAATCTCGAAGGCATTTTCCGCCACCTGTGAGAAAAACCGGCGGTCATGAGGCTGATGGTTGAACGCCTGCACCGTCTTGATCTGGGTGAGGTTCTCCCCCACGTAGCTGCCCACTTCCGCGACCCGGTCCTGGCTCAGCCTGGACAGCTGCCGCACACGGCGACCATAGATCAGGATGGGAATGATCACCAGTGGGAAGCCGAGGATGATGATACCGGCAAGTTTGGCATTGGTTATGAAGAGCAGGATCAGCCCGCCCACCAGCATCAGGGTGTTGCGCAGCGCGATGGAGACCGTGGAGCCGATGACGGATTGCAGCACTGTTGTATCAGCGGTAAACCGCGACTGTATTTCCAGGCTTCGGTTTTTCTCGTAGAAACCTGGGTGAAGGTCGATCAGATGGTTAAACACCTGCTTTCGAATATCCGCCACCACCCTTTCGCCAATCCAGGACACAAGATAAAAGCGGGCAAAGGAGCCGATAGCCAGTCCGATCACCAGCACAAAAAACAGACCGACTGCTTTGGACAACATCGCGGGAGACTGGGTGGCAAGGCCCTGGTCCACCAGAATCCGTAAGCCCTGACCTAGGGCAAGTGTGATGCCGGCGGTAATAACCAGAGCCACGAGAGCGCCGGTAACAGCCCTTTTGTAAGGGCTGATAAAATCGACAACCAGTTTCAGAGCCTTCCGATGACGGGTGTTGATGGTGTGCCTCCAGGATAAGGGGTACTGTAAACTCCGATAACAATACGGTTTTTACTCGTATTAGAACCTATCATACAGCTACGTAAGAGCGTGCGGGGTGGGACTTGTCTGCCAGGACCGTCAAAAGCCATGGATGGCTTTTGTCGAGCGTACAGGGACGTATTTACAGCGTGTACTGGCAGACAAGTCCCATCTCGTGCGCTCGACTACTCCGTTATTGAAGGGAAACCCGAGTGCGCGCCTACGCTGACAACGAGTACCCCGCCAACCACAAACCCGACTGGAAAGTCATCGCCGGCCTATGGCCCTATCTGGCGGAATTCCGTGGTCGAGTCATGCTGGCACTGGGGTTCCTGATCTTCTCCAAACTGGCCACGGTCGCCACACCGGTCGCCTTGAAATACATCGTCGACTACCTGGACGAAAATCAGGGCGGCGAGGTGCTGCTGTGGATACCGGTCATACTGGTCGTCGCCTACGGCCTGCTCCGATTTGGCAGCACCCTGTTCAGCGAATTGCGGGACGCGGTGTTCGCCCGAGTCGCGGAACGGGCCATGCGACGAGTGTCACTGAGGGTTTTCGAACATCTGCACAACCGGGAGCTGTCCTTTCACCTGGACCGGAAAACCGGCGGACTGGCCCGGGACATTGAACGGGGGACCAACGGCATCAGCTTCCTGCTGCGTTTCACTCTCTTCAACATTGTCCCCACCCTCCTCGAAATCCTGATGGTGGCCGGTATTCTCTTCGTGGTGTTCAACGTGGGCTATGTGCTGGCGATCCTGGTGGCGGTGGTGGTGTATGTGGTGTTTTCCATCAAGGTGACCGAGTGGCGCACGAAATACGTGCGCGAAGCCAATGCCCGGGACAACCAGTCCAATTCCCGCGCAGTCGACAGCCTGCTCAACTACGAGACCGTAAAGTATTTCAATAACGAACGCTTCGAGGCAGAGCTCTACGACAAGGACCTGGATGACTGGGAACAGGCACGGCTCAAAAACCGGCTGTCGCTGGCCGCCCTGAACTCGGGCCAGGCCCTGATCATCGGTGTGGCGATGATCGTCATCATGGCCATGGCAGTGCAGGAAGTCGCCAGTGGTGAGATCACCCTGGGGGATTTCACCATGATTAATGCCTACCTGTTACAGCTGTTTATACCGCTCAATGCACTGGGGTTCGTGTATCGGGAGATCCGCCAGGCGCTGGTGAATGTGGAACGGTTGTTCGGGTTGCTCGGCGACGAACCGGTCATTGAGGACGCGCCGAACGCCAAAGCGTTGGTGGTGGACAAAGGCGAGGTTCGTTTCGACCAGGTTCACTTTGGTTATCGCCCCAACCGTCAGATCCTCCGGAACGTAAGTTTCTCAATTCCCGCTGGGCACACCGTAGCCGTCGTGGGCGCCAGCGGTGCGGGGAAATCGACCCTCGCCCGCCTGCTTTTCCGGTTTTACGATGTGAACCGGGGCAGTATCACCATCGATGGTCAGGATATCCGTGAGGTCACCCAGGACAGCCTGCGTTCCGCCATTGGCGTGGTGCCCCAGGATACGGTGCTGTTCAACGACACGCTTTTTCGGAACCTGGCTTACGGTCGGCCTGATGCCAGCGAGGAAGAGGTGTACCGGGCAGCCCGAATGGCGCACCTGGAACAGTTTATCCACAGCCTGCCCGATGGCTATAACACACAGGTTGGTGAGCGGGGGCTTAAACTTTCCGGCGGCGAGAAACAGCGGGTCGCCATTGCCCGGGTACTTCTCAAGAACCCACCGTTATTGATTCTGGACGAAGCCACATCTTCTCTGGATTCGCTGTCTGAACAGGCGATTCTGGGGGCCTTGAAGGAAGTCAGCCGCCAGCGCACCTCCCTGGTTATCGCTCATCGGCTGTCGACGACGCGCGATGCGGATACCATTCTGGTGATGGACGGCGGCTGTATTGTCGAGAGTGGCAACCACGTCGAGCTGCTGGGCCAGAAGGGGCATTACGCCAGGCTCTGGGAACAGCAGCATCGAACTGGTGATGATGGTCAGGCAAGCCCCTGATCACGGGCCATGGCCATAGCCGCTTTCGGCCCTGTCCATAGCGATGGCAGTATGACAAAGGAGACCGGTATGGCGGTTATCACAATGAACTGCTGAAGCACGCCAATCTGCCCTGAACCCATATACAGCAGAATGGCGGCCATCAGCGCCATAGCACCGCCCCAGAATACACGGATCCAAGGATTTGGCTCATCATGGCCCGCACCCACCATGGCAATGGAATAGCTCATGGAGTCGCCGGTGGTGGCGACAAAAATGGTGGTGAGCAGCAGTATCGCGGCGGCCATCCAGGTGCCTCCTGGCAGCGCCTGGGCCACGGTCAGTGTGGCGACGTCAAAACGGAAATTGTTCAACGCTTCGGTCAGGTCAAAGGTGCCGGCCAGCTGGTGATAGATCCCCGAGCCACCCAGCAGCGTAAACCAGATTGTGGTGGCAATAGGTGCCAATACGGCAACCGCGAGGATCATTTCACGAACCGTGCGTCCGCGGGAAATTCGCGACACAAACACCGCCATCAAAGGCGTGTAACCAATAAACCAGGCGAAGAAAAACACCGTCCACCATTTCATCCACCAGTCCGGCGCCGTTTCAGCGGTCATCGTCGACATCGCCATGAAAGACGTCAGGTACTCGCCGAATGACTGAGTAAAGGTGTTGGCCAGAAACAGTGTGGGACCGAACAGGAAAATCACTGCGGCGATGGCCAGGGCGAGGAGCACGTTGAACCGGCTGAGCAACTGAATACCCTTGTGCAGTCCGGTCATGGCGGATGTCATGTACACCCCGGCCAGAATGATCAGTACCGCGAGCTGGGTGCCATAGCCATCGGTGATGCCAAACAGCTCGTGCAGCCCGAAACTCACCTGGGTTGCCAGGAAACCGATAGGGCCGACGGTTCCCGCCACCACGGCAATGACGCAAAGGGCGTCAATCACCCCACCCAGCTTGCCTTGAACAGCGTTCTCACCAAACACCGGATACAACAGGGTTCGCGGCTGCAGCGGTTTGCCCTGATCATAGTGAGCCCTGCTGAGAACCAGTGCGGTCAGCGAGCCGAGCACCGCCCAGGCAAGGAAGCCCCAGTGAGTGAAGGCCTGCGCCATGGCGGGAGCGGTGGCCGCAGCCGTTCCGGCTTCGGTATCAAACGCCGGTGGTGTTACCACAAAGTGATAGACCGGTTCCCCAGCGGCGAAAAACACCCCTCCACCGGCCAGCAATGTACACATGATCATTGAAAGCCAGCGAAAACGGCTGATTTCCGGCCGGTCCAGGCCACCAATCCGTGCATTGCCGGCCTTGCTGACCGCTGTTCCGAGTGCGATGAAAAAGGTTGCCAGCAGGAGTAGTTGGAAGAACGACCCCAGGTACTTTGCCGTCCAGGTGAATCCGGCGCCAATCGCTGTAGCGACGGCGCTGCTGTCAATAATGGAAGCGCCAACGAACAGCAGGATGAAGCCAATCGTAAGCGTCAGAACGATCGGGTCGCTATCGGAGAAAGCGCCCGGCCGTTCCTCGGTAGCCAGGGAGTTTGTCTGGGAGGTCATGGTTGTTCCTTTCGCGAAGAGCCGCGCAGGGTACAGAAAAGTTCAGACCTCTGCATTCCTTTGTGGAGGTAGCCACCCTCCCAGGCATTGGTAAGCTCGTCAGGATTCCGGAAATGCCGTCCAGTCATCCAGCCAGGTCGATGTGGCCCTGGGGTTAACAGCGCCCTGGTACATCGCCGACTCATCAAAGAATTCGGCTTTCGGAGGCCGCTTGGCCGTCATGGCGCGCACTGAGCTTCTGGGGCGGAAATGCGGCGACGACTCGCTGGTGACAGAGGGTTGCAAGCCGGTTTCAACCTGAACGGTGTTCTGCAGTTCGGGGCTGCGTATCCACAGCTCTTCGTTGAAGCCGAAATCGTCATCATCGGTTTCGTTAACAATGGTGAGGTTGCCTAACCTACCGTTGTTGGCAAGCAGGTTGTGGCTGAACGTCAGGGCATTCATGCCCACCAGCGCGGTGACCTCATCCCTGGTATCCAGGGCCTCAATGGCGTAACTGTCGATGATCATATTGTGGAAGTGGCCGCCGGATCCCTCTCTTAGCATAATAGCGCGGTGTTCTTTGGCGGAACGGCCGCTGCCATAAAGGGTGACGTTGTAGAATGTGGGTTCGGACCGTGGCACGGCCGAGTGGCTGGAACCGTTGTTGTCGCCCTCAAAGGCGTTATCGCCGACATCCCGGTACTGCTGAATAATGGCAAACTGTACCCTGCCTCGCCAGCCCCAGTCCCAGTCGATGCTGTCATCGGCAGCACCGGTCACCAGGATGTTTTTCAGGTCGACGGTGCCACCGAACATTTCGATACCGTCGTCCAGAGCACGGTGAACCTGCACGTTCTGGATGATGGTGTTGGAGCCACAGCCACCCAGGGTTAAGCCGTTCAGCTCGTTGTTCTGATAGACCTCGAAACCGGCAAATTCAATGCGGGTGTACTGCACCACGCCGCAACTATGCTGCGTGTCGCTGCCACCGAATTGCCCACGGGTGTCGTTTTCAGGTACGCCTTCAATGCGGGCGTTCGGCTCGTTCACCGGTGCCTTTCCAAGAAGCACAACGCCACCCCAGTCACCGCGAGCCCGTGCTCCGGGTTCCTTGCTACTGGTAAAGACCACCGGTTGGTTACGGCTGCCGCGGGCAAACAGTTTGGCACTGGACGTGACAACCAGGGCGGAACCGGGTTCGCCCTCTATGGTTACGCCGGGTTCAATGGTCAGGTTCGCGCCTTCCACAAACACGGTGTTTTCAAGGGTGTATCGATGACCGCTTTCCCAGACGGTGTCTGCGGTAATGTCGGCGCTGATACGCACGTTGCGATTCTCAAATGCGGTAAAACCGGCGACCGTGGCGACAACCGTGCCAATGACGGGAACCAGTACCAGCGCGTGACGGGCAAACCAACCGCGTCTTTTTTGCGGCGTGACGGGACTGGCCTGAAGTTTCTGGTTCGAGGACTTGGCCATCAGCGGACGGCCATCATCGTTGGCCATGATCTCGCGTGCCAGCGCCTGAAGCTCTGGCGTGCCATTGGCTTCCACACGCATCAGAACGTCATTGCGGTAGTTGGGCTCTCTCAGCAAGACGTTGAGATGGACAAAGTCGACGCTCGGGCACTGGCCCTTGTCGATGCGACGTTTGAGTCGCCAGAGCTTCTCTACCAAAAGGGAGGATTGGTCGGACATTACTGCTGCTCCGTTGGGATGAGAGCACCGTTGTACATGTCCAATGTGAAAGCTTTATGTCAATTGAAAGAAAAGAGTCGCTTAAAGGGGAGTATTTCGTCGTAAAGAAGGGACTGAGATGCGGGAAAATGGTCGGCGTGGCAGGATTCGAACCTGCGACCCCTTCGTCCCGAAGGCAGTAGTCTAGTGTTTCATTTCGGTTCATTCAGGTTCATTTCGTTTCCGTTAATTCGTAACAACTATATGATTTATATAGTTTTTTATAGAATTTTTGTGTGTTGAGTTGGTTCAGGTTGTGGCAAGACGTTTTACCGGTACCCAGCATGTACCCAAGCCAGAATCTGTCCCCAGCCAGTACCCAAAATTCTTTAAAATTAGTTTTAACGGAGTCAGAAAATGGCAGTAAAAAACAGGGAGCTCCTTCCGAGGAGCGCCGATTCAGCGGATAAATTGATCCGGAAACTGACACCCGGTCAGAAGGATACCTACATTCAGGATTCAACTGCTACCGGCCTGGTGTTGCGTGTAACTCCCCGCGGAAAAAAGATCTGGCATCTTAGGTATACGGTTCAGGTTGGTTCGGGGCAGTGGGTTGGGCGAAAGCATTCCATTGGTGCTTTTTGCGATGGACTGAGAACGCGTGCTGCCCGGGAGCAAGCCGAGACATGGCGGGTCCGTATTCGACAGGGAGAAGACCCCCAAGAGGAAAAAAAGAAGCAAGCGGAACAGCGAAAGGCTGAGCATCTGCTGGAAATAGAACGGAAGCAGGCATTGCGGACTTTAAACGATGTGGCCGTTGTTTATGCCGCCAAGCTTGCTAACAAAAAGAAAGGTCATAAGGATGGTGGGACGCATGCTATGACGATCTTGCACAATCATCTGCTCGATCGTTTCGGGACGATACCCATCCAGGAATTTACGCGCCAAGATTTCTTTTCTGCGATTGATCCGATTTTAGCGGCTGGGCACAACTCAATGGCCAACACGGTACTGTCATACACGAAGGCGATGTTTCGGTTGGCCGTCAAAAGGGAGTTCATTGAGTATTCAGTTCTAGACTGCCTCGATAAAACAGACGTGGGCGGGAAAGACAAGATAAGAAGCAGAGTCCTCTGTGCGACCAGGACAAAAGCGGATGAGTTGGAAGATCTATACAGAATATTGCCAGATTCCGGTCTATCACTGAATCTGCAATGCGCTGTTCACATCCTTCTTGGAACGGGTTGTCGGGGTATCGAACTATTCAAAGGAAGGTGGGATCACCTGAATTTTGACAACAACATGTGGCTTATTCCCGGTGAAAATTCAAAAAATGAAGATCCGATCATCATCTATTTATCTGAGTATTCAAAGAAATGGTTCTCCGAGCTTTACAAGCTTACCGGTCACACGAACTGGATGATGCCCGGAAAATCGAAAAAACGGCCTCATATGATCCCAAAAGTATTGAGTAAGGCAATATGTGAGCGGCAACGTGCCCCAGAGGCACCACAAAAAAAAGGCCGGACAAGAAATCACTCAACTTTGATCCTTCCTGATGGCCATTGGACAGTGCATGACCTGAGGCGCACGGCGGCAACTCAAATGCAAATGCTCGAAGTGACACCGGATATCATTGATGCTTGCCAGAATCACCGTCCCCTGGGTGTCCGTCGTCGATATCAACATGGTCATAGCATGGATCAGATGCGAGTTGCGTGGGATTTGCTGGGGCAATCTCTAGCGGCCAAGCAAGAGAATCTGCATCAGATAGGCTGATAGCTTCCTTCTTGCCGGTTGCTGCTTTTGACTTTCAAAAACGTGGACCCGACTGGACTCAGATCTGGCCTGGTCCACGCCAATCTATTATGAAACCGCGCCTCGTTGCCATTTGTCTATCAGGCTTCGTATTTTTTGCAGCTCTGGTTTAGTTTCCATCATCGAAATCGGTGTGCGATCGCCAAGAGCGCGAATCGGTGATGATAGCCATCGATCAGCATTAGCTTTATCGCCCTCCCAAAGCGCAACAACCTCGCGATAAACCTGCTCCCTCAGTTCAGCTACGACTTCCTCTTCATTCACATCAGTCACTCCCGTCACCCATCGTTTAGCTTGACTCACACCCTAAATCCCTTCCCAAGACGCTCGCCGGACCAATTGCTTGGTCAAACCGCGACTTCGTGTATTGTGGATTTCGACCGGTCAAAAATCTAATTCCACAGGAGTTTTATCTATGAAATACACACTTAGCCAGATCAGCTTGTTGCTGAAAGAGGCACTTGCAGTTGCCGAGACTTTTGAGCACTTCAAGAGCGCTTCGGTGTCACTGGAGCTGTCCTGTTCCGACGGCAGCATCGCAGCGGTGACGGAAACCATCGATAACCCCGGAGATGACACCGACAACTCTGGATCGTCTATCACACATACGCCACGCCAAAAATCATTGGTGGATCAGTTGGGCGACATTAAAACTAACACTTGGTTCTGAAGGAAAAGTGACTATGAAATCAATAACCGAAGCAAAGAGGTTGGCTGCCGCACTCGCATCCGAATTTGGCGGTGGTGATCTGCACATTAACGTCCAGATGCAACGTGGTGAGAGCTGGATCAACATCGATATGTACCAGAACTCGGATGAACCTGAGCGTCTCCTTGCGACTCTCGATTTCGATACCGGCTCGCACCTCCTGGTGGATAGCGCGAGAACCCTGCACTAACACCGAAGCCTCCGCGACACGCCCCGATCACTCCCTTATGATCGGGGCATCTTTGTATACGCTGAGAAAGCTATGGGAAAACGCCCCTCTGAATCTGCTGAATAAAACATCGCAGTCGGTCAATACTTTCACGTGAATCCAGCATTTCCTCCGGCGCCACGTTGCCGAGGAATGGCCTGTTTCGGGTCATCCAGTCGCGGGCTTCTGCTTCATCGCCTTCGAACAGATCAATAACTTCATGCCAAACCACACTTCTGAGCTCGGACAGGCATAGTTGGCGAGAAATACTCCCGCTGTTGTACGCAGGAACCTCGACTCCATTCGGCTCACTCTCGTCTGGCATAGAATTCTCCCCTTGAACCCAAACAAAACTTGCAACAACTACCCTGAGGATATTACGGTTTTTGGCTTTTTACACCGACCATGGTAGGACGACCACCTTTTGCTTTAGGCTGAGTGATACCGAGTGCCCCCAGCCATTTCTCATCATGTCCCATAGCTTTGACTAGCAATCCCAACGCTCGCATGAACTCTTGCCGAGTGCGCTTGGAGGAAGAATGATTGGCCAACCACACGTTCCGAAAGTATTGCGCATGATGCAACTTGATCTGTTGCGAGTTCACGACATGCGGAAACCGCTGTTCGATAACGACCGCGATTGTATTTATGCGGTTGATATACCGCTTCCGCTCATTCGGTCGGAGCCTCTTGAAATCGAGATTGTCCAGCACACGATCAAGCTGCATGTTGTGTCCCTCCGATGTACGAGCTCGCAACACTGATGCGGTTATGCCCCAGCTGCTTGGAAACCTCCTCGCGGGCAATTCGGTCCATGACTTTATCCCGAATTGGTTGCTTGAGCGGTGATGGCCCAGCCAAGATTTCCTCGTACACATCCTGGGCAAATCCGGCACGAAGCTCCTGGAACGTCGGGACCCCTGCCTGTTTCAGGATCGACCGGCACGGGTTGAGCTCGCGCAGCAAGAACCTCTTCACAGTGTCGGTTTCAGACAGCAGGTTCGTGGAGCCCTTTGGTCGAACTTCGATCGCGAACCGGAGAGCTTCCATGCGGAACTCGTTGGCCCGGATTCGACGGTCGCGACTCTGCCGGCCTCCTTTGCATCCCTCAAGGATCGCAGCCTCTCCTGTCCTTTTGATTTCTCTCATCATTCGGTCAAGGTCGGCCAAAATCGCCTCTCGGACCCTCATTCCCCAAGCTCGGGCAAGCAAAATAACTGCGGATCCCCGTTCAAATCCGGCGACAATCGCCCTGTCTGCAGCGTCCTTAGTATCGACAACATCGGCCTGGATCTCCCGTGTCCGCACTGATTTTCGGCAAACGCCAAGAACATCCTTTCCTGAGACTTTCAGAACGTTGTCACCACGGAACGCCCTCATGATCACGTTCACGGTACTGACCAGGTTATGCCCGTAGGCCACACTGATCTGGGCATCAACACCACCATCAGGCCACAAGTACTCTCCCTCAATCCGCTGGCGGACGTACTGGCCGAAACTCAGAACGAACTCCCGATCAATTTCCCGGGCATCTTTAACACAGTGTCGCCGGCAAAACTGAACGAATGTAACCGCCCGCTGTTTGTGCGTCGCTCTGGTGCTGTAGTGGGACACGCGGCTGTAGTGGTCATCCAGCGCCTGTTTTACGGCATATCCGAGCTGCCGCCCTTTCCCAAAATTGTGTTTGGTGCTCGGCCGTTTCTTACGGGACGATCGCCGTCCTCGCGAAACCTGCTTGTTACTCATAAAAATCTCCGCAATAAACAAATAGACGTACAGATGTGCGCGGCAAGCCATATGAAGCTCCTTGTGACCTCAAGGGCGAAGCCGGCTCCCGCGCTGATGCTCCGCCCCAGAGGTCACATTAAGTGTGAGAGCAAACCAGGAAGGGTTTGCCGGTGGGAGCATCCATCGTGCTGCTGTACCAGCACCGATTCGTCACCGTTGCGGGACCGTAAAACGCTGCTCGTCGATAATCGACCGGCGCGTTCGGGGAGCGGCATCGCGTGATCAGCGCGATATCCACAGGGTGGGTGTGCCGTGAGGCGGTAGGATGGCCAGGTTGGGTGAGCAGCCAGCGATAATCAGCGCTGGTAGCGTTCCGTGCTGCTCGTCTGCGGGTAGTTAACGTAGGGGTTTCCCGCAGTTTTCTGGCCATTAATTAGAACTGCAAGCCATTGACATCAATTGACTTTCAGAGCTTTTCCTGACATTCATCTCATTATGTAAACGGCGTTACACCAGAGTGGACAAACGAGATGTTTTTTGGAGGAGCCAGCAGAATCACTGGCAATAAGAAAGTGCTCGGAGGCGTAGCCACCGATTTTTGAGGGGATCACGAGGATCATGTTTGTGGGGGATCGCGAGGATCATTACTTATTTTCCAGTAGACCCGGGATTTTCTGCTGTTTCAAAGTGCCAGCTACACTGCCCCGACCCAGAATTCTGACTCAGGGGACTTAAGCCTAAGTGTGACCCCAGCGGCGGACTGTATCAAGCTGAGAAAACACGAATTTTCCGCGTTAACTCCGGATTGCTGTGAAAATGTATCCAACAGCAAACAACTCTTTCAATCGCACCCAGCGTTCCAGCCTTCCCAATAGAAAGCCACTTGGCGAACTTGCCCGCGCAAAAACAGCAACCTACACTGCATGCATTGTATGCATAGGAGGCCAACTTAATGGCGATGCTGACCGTTCGCAATCTACCGGAAGAAGTCCATAAGGCTCTGCGTGTGAAAGCAGCCATCAACGGCCGCAGTATGGAGGCAGAAGCCCGAGCGATTCTGAAGAGTGCTGTGCTGGCCGGTGACCCGAACCAACCTGAGAAGGCGGTCACCAGTGAAATGGTCAAAGCTCAGTAGCATTGTCCTTGGCGGTCCAAAGAGACGGGCCACCTAAATAGAAAAACAGTAAATCGAGCCGGCATGCCCATAGGAGGGCAGACTTTGGAAATGATCGACAACATCAACCGCCTGCTGGGTGATGATCTGAAAGAAACGATCACACCAGGTGCCCGCCTAAAAATCGCGGCTTCTTGCTTCTCTATATATGCCTTCGAAGCGCTCAAAGCCGAGCTGTCTGATGTGGAAAGCCTGCAGTTCGTGTTCACTGCTCCTACATTTGTACCCACTGAGGTAACCGACCGTCTGAAAAAGGAGCGTCGGGAATTCTTTATCCCAAAATCCCAGCGTGAAAGCGGACTTTACGGCACGGAGTTTGAAATCCAGCTGCGCAATAAGCTCACTCAGCGGGCGGTGGCGCGGGAGTGCGCTCAGTGGATACGCCAAAAAGCCAGGTTCCGCTCTAATAAAACGAAGGCTCCCATGCAGTCCTTTGTCCATGTGGCCGGGGGTGATAGCCGTGTTGCTTACATGCCGGTCAACGGCTTTACTGCCGTAGACTTGGGTTATCAACAAGGCAACGCCGTCTCCAACTTCGTTACCCGCATGGACGAGCCGGCCCACGCTCAAATGTACCTGCAACTGTTCGACCAAATCTGGAGCGACCCCGATAAGGTTGAAGACGTCACTAATGCCATTTGCGACCACATCGAGTCCGTCTACCAGGAAAACGGCCCCGAGCGTATCTACTTCATCATGCTCTACAATATCTTCCATGACTTCCTGGAAGATGTAGATGAAGACGTATTGCCCAACGACCTCACGGGATACCGTGAAAGTCTTGTCTGGAACAAACTATTCAACTACCAGAAAGATGCGGCAACCGGAATTATCAACAAGCTGGAAACTTATAGCGGTTGTATCTTGGCGGACAGCGTCGGCTTGGGTAAGACGTTTACTGCGCTGGCGGTGGTCAAATACTACGAGCTCCGCAACAAATCGGTATTGGTACTGTGCCCAAAGAAGCTCGCGGACAACTGGCGCAACTTCAACAGCAATCTCACAACGAACATCTTCGCCAAAGACCGCTTCAACTACGATGTGCTTTGCCACACCGACCTGTCGCGTACTGGCGGCGAATCATTTGGCATTCCCCTGAACCGAGTCAACTGGGGCAACTACGACCTGGTCGTCATCGACGAGTCCCACAACTTCCGGAATAACGACGTTTATAAAGACCGGGAAACGCGATACCAGAAGCTGATGAACAAAGTCATCCGCGCCGGTGTGAAAACCAAAGTGCTGATGCTGTCAGCCACCCCGGTCAACAATCGCTTCAACGATCTGCGTAATCAACTGGCTTTGGCCTACGAGGGACAGTCAGAAACACTTGGCAAACACCTAAAAACCGAAACCAGCGTCGAAGAGATCTTCCGTCGGGCTCAAAAGGCATTTAACGAATGGTCCGCACTGCCGCCGGAAGAGCGCACAGCAGCCTCAATCCTCCGCGCGCTGGATTTCGACTTTTTCGAGCTCCTGGATAGCGTAACCATTGCCCGGTCACGCAAGCACATCCAGACTTTCTACGACACCACGGATATCGGGCCATTTCCAGAACGGCGCAAGCCATTATCGTTCCATTGTCCGATTACTGAGCGCACGGATGTCGCCGACCTCAATCATATTTTCACCGAGCTATCCCTGCTCAAACTGGCCGTGTATGCGCCCATCAGCTACATCCTGCCAAGCCGCATCCGCAAATACGAAGAACTGTACGACACCCATGTCGAGGGTGGTAAAGGCAAGCTGCGCCAGGCTGATCGCGAACACAGCCTGCAGGCATTGATGACAACCAACCTGCTCAAGCGGTTGGAAAGCTCTGTCGCAGCCTTCCGTCTAACGCTGGCAGCCCTCAGAGCCAATATCACCCGCACTCTGGATGCCATAGAGGGGTTTGAGTCCAGTGGCCAGGCAATTCAAATTGGTGACTACCTGGATAACCCGGGCGGCTTTGATAGTGATGACGAAGATCTGAGCGGGCTGGACGAATTCACTGTCGGAAAAAAAGTACAGATCAGCCTCGCCGACATGGATCTGCCCTCATGGCGTCATGACCTGGATGCCGATCTGCTCCTGATCGACGGGCTGCTGGAAGCCATGCGCAAAGTGACGCCGGCCGATGATGCCAAGCTTCAACACCTGCTAAAACTGATCAATGGTAAGCTCGAAAATCCACTCAACCCCGGCAACCGCAAAGTTCTGATCTTCACCGCCTTTGCCGATACCGCCGACTACCTCTATGACAACCTGGCCCCCATGGCCCGGAAATTGGGGCTTCACGTCGGTAAAGTAACCGGATCGGCCGCGCCCAAGTCAACGCTGCACAAGGCTTACGATTTTCAGAGCCTGCTCACCCTGTTCTCGCCCCGCTCCAAGGAGAAGGCCATCGCACTCCCGAACGAGCCGGCTGAACTGGATATTCTGATTGGTACCGATTGCATTTCCGAAGGCCAGAACCTTCAGGACTGCGATTACCTGATCAACTACGACATTCACTGGAACCCCGTGCGCATTATCCAGCGCTTCGGCCGGATCGACCGTATCGGCTCGCCCAACCAACAGATACAGCTGGTCAATTATTGGCCGGACATCAGCCTGGACGAGTACATCAACCTGAAGGAGCGGGTGGAAAACCGTATGGTGATCGCAGACGTGACCGCTACCGGCGACGACAACGTGCTCACGGCCAAATCTAGTGAAATCGCGTATCGGAAAGAGCAGCTAAAGCGCATGCAGGATGAGGTGATCGAACTGGAAGACGTCAAAGCCGGTGTGTCGATTACCGACCTGGGCCTCAATGACTTCCGCATGGACCTGCTTAATTACGTGAAAGAGCACGGCGAGCTGGAAAATGTGCCCTTTGGTATGCACGCTCTCGTGCCAGCCCAACTAGAACTGGGCATAGAGCCGGGCGTGATCTTCGCACTGAAAAACATCCACGACAGTGTGAACGTCAACCAGCAGAATCGCTTGCACCCCTATTACCTGGTGTATATTGGCGACGACGGTGACGTGGTCGCAGACCACACCGAAGTCAAACGCTTGCTCGACCTGGTCCGTAGCAGCTGCAAAGGCAAAGTAGAACCGATTCCCGACCTGTGCCACAAGTTCAACGCACACACGGATGACGGGCGCAACATGAAGCGCTACTCAGATCTGCTCAGCCAGGCCATCCGAAGCATGATCGACGTTAAAGACGAAAAAGACATCGACAGCCTGTTCGGTGGTGGCCGCACCACTGCTCTGACCAATACCATTAAAGGGCTGGATGACTTCGAACTCATTGCCTTCCTGGTCATCGAAAGGCAAGGTGCATGACGCTAATTGCCTGGCCTAAGACAGCTGCATTTGACCGAGTGGTGCCCAAGCGCAAAATATACGAATACGGCGCCGTTGGGAGCGCCCTGAAAGAGCGTTTTGTCCAGCAGGTGGAGCAGATTACCTGGGCCTACAAACTGGCCCCGGAGACGGTCAATCTACCCGCCACTAAGACAGTCACTGAGATTCAGGTGTTTCGTGTCAGGCTCAAGGGCGCCGAGCTGGATCGGGGTGTGCTCAAGGCCATTGACCGCGCAATCCCCTTCCCACTGATTTTCGAGTTGATACAAGGCACGCGTATTAAGGTCGCAGCAGCCTACAAGCAAAGCTCGCGTTCTCAGAAAAGCGAAGGCGATAGCAGCCGCTGGCGGATAGGCAACTATTTCGAAACCGATTGGCAGCCAGAACACACAACACGCCAACCCTTGCCGGTAGCATTGGATATGAGCAGCCTCTATGAGCAACTGCTGGGGCCGCTCGTGCAGGGTGGGATTACACGCGTTAAAGAGCAGAGCTCAGTACCTGAAGCCAGAGAGCCACCGGCGGCTCTTTATTCAGTGACCGCCACAAGCGAACAAGCGGACAGGGTGACGCTGGAGCAGCGCATCGAACTGGCCGAAGCCGTAGCTGCACAGCAGAAAGAGATTCAGCGGATCAAAGCAAGGCTGGCCCGTGAGAAACAATTCAACAAGCGCGTGGCCATCAACGCCGAGCTGCGCGATGCCAAACAGAAACTGGAGCGGCTGACGCAACGGCAAGGCGCTTCCAAAAGTTATTGAGAGAGATGGAATGGAAAAATTGAAAATGCACAGCCCCGATCTGAGTCAGGAGAACATTGCAAAGATTCAGGAGCTGTTTCCCGGTTGTGTGATGGAAGTTCGTGATGAGGTAACGGGAAAGCCACAATTGGCTGTGGATTTTGATCAGCTACGGCAGGAGCTGAGTGACTCTATTGTAGAAGGTCCGCAGGAGCGGTATCGGCTGGATTGGCCAGGAAAGAGGGAAGCTTTAATAGCCTCAAATACGCCTGTCGCAAAAACGTTGCGCCCCGCACGAAATGAAAGTTTAGATTTCGATAGCTCGCGTAACCTTTTTATCGAGGGAGATAACCTTGAGGCGCTTAAGCTATTGAAGGACGTTTATCTCGGGAGTGCGAAAGCTATATACATAGATCCCCCATACAATACTGGCGCAGACTTTATTTACGACGATGATTTTGTGGAGCTTTCTGACGATTTCCTTATTCGGTCGCAGCAGGTTGATGACTCAAGAAATCGAATGGTATCTAACCCCATTTCAAACGGTCGCTTCCACTCGGACTGGCTCAGCATGTTGTTTTCTCGTTTGAGGCTTGCTCGCCTTTTGCTAAGAGAAGACGGCTTTATCTTTATATCAATCGATATCATCGAGCTGGCGAACTTGATTTCGATGGGCAAAGAGGTCTTCGGAGAAGATTCTCTCATTGGGGTAATCTCTCGACCGACAGGTACGAGGATGGGCTCCGGGAGCAGAGGTGTCGCTAGAGAACTCGATTACATAGTTATTTTTTCAAGACGCAATGAAGCATCACTCTTCGGTTTGCCAATGACCGAATCCGAGATGGCGATATATGACCAAACTGATGAACGTGGACGGTATCTTACACGGTCGTTAAGGAGGACAGGGGGCGAAAATCGACGAGAGGATCGTCCCAGTATGTTTTACGGGGTAGAAGCGCCAGATGGAACCGAAATATTCCCCATTGCACCAGAAGGTTATGAGAGCCGATGGGTCTGTGGCAAAGAAACTTATTACAAGTTGCTCGCTGACGGAATGATTGAATGGCGCCAAGTCAAGAAAGGTGGAGAACTGCGGTGGCAGGTTTATCAAAAACATTACGTTTCATCCCAGGGAAGAGAAACATCCGATTTGTGGAGTGGAGTACCAGGCAACAAAATGGGTACTAAGGAAGTTAGTGCGCTATTTGGCAAGGTCAAAGTATTTGACCATCCGAAACCAACCGGCTTAATCACCAGAATACTCCAGCTCTCTACAAGCTCCGATACGGAAGATCTAGTAATCGACTTTTTCGCTGGGTCTGCATCTACGGCGCATGCAGTGATGGTACAGAATGCTCGTGACGGAGGAGCACGGCGCTGTATCTCTATCCAAATTGCGGAAGAATTGGCAGAGAAGACAGAGGCCAGAAAGCTAGGTTTCACTACAATTGCCGAAATTGCCAAGGAAAGGGTCCGCCGAGCGGGTCAAAAAGTCCTTGAAGGCGACTGCAATCCCAACTGGAACCGGGATGTCGGCTTCCGTGTACTCAAGGTTGATACCTCGAACATGAAGGACATCTACTACCGTCCCGATGAGCTATCTCAAGGCGACCTGCTAGAAGCGGTGGATAACGTTAAGCCCGACCGCACTCCAGAGGATCTTTTGTTCCAGGTGCTGGTGGACTGGGGCGTAGATCTGACTCTGCCGATTCGTCGCGAAACCCTGCAAGACAAGACCGTATTTTTCGTCGATGACAATGCGCTGGTCGCTTGTTTCGACAGCGGTGTTACGGAGGATCTGGTCAAAGAGCTGGCCAAGCATGAGCCTTTGCGCGTGGTTTTCCGCGACAATGGGTTCGTCTCTGATGCGGTGAAAATCAACGTCGAGCAGATTTTCCGCCAGCTTTCACCCAGCACCGAAGTCAGAAGCCTCTAAGGAATCACGGCATGGACCAACTGGCCCTGAATGCGCTGCTTGAAGGCTTGATCCGCAGCTGGGAAAACGAGGTGGCGGAGTTCAAGGAAGCGGGCAATGACTACGACACCAACAAGATTGGTGCGTATTTCTCTGCCCTCAGCAACGAAGCCAACCTGCGGGGGCTGGAGCGTGCCTGGCTGGTGTTTGGCGTGAGCAATAAAACCCGGGAGGTGGTGGGAACAAACTACCGCAGCGAATCCGAGCGGCTGCATAGCCTGAAGCTGCAGGTGGCACAAAGTACCGAGCCCAGCATTACCTTTCGTGATATCCATGAACTACAACACGCAGATGGGCGGGTGTTGTTATTTGAAATTCCCGCGGCTCCAAGGGGCATCCCAATCTCCTGGAAGGGTCACTACCACGCCCGGGCTGGCGAAAGTCTGGTCTCCCTCAGCCTGGACAAGCTGGACGAAATTCGTCAGCAAACTCTCGCTCAAGACTGGAGTGCGCAATTGGTGCCGGCCGCCAGCCTGACCGATCTGGACGAGGCGGCTCTTGCAAGAGCACGGGAGGCGTTCGCAAAAAAGTATGCCAACCGCTTTAATGCCGAGGAAGTCATGGCCTGGCCATTGCCAACCTTTCTTGATCGGGCACGGGTCACCCAAAACGGTCAGATCACCCGAACTGCGCTCCTGTTGCTGGGCAAGCCCGAGGCAGCCTGGCACCTGTCGCCACATCCTGCACAGATGACCTGGAAGCTGGAGGGCGCAGAGCGGGCCTATCAGCACTTTGCCCCACCGTTTCTGCTGACCACCACCCAGCTTTATCAATGCATCCGTAATATCCAGCTGCGCCTGCTACCAGAAGATGAATTGTTGCCGATTGAGGTGTCCAAATACGACCAAAAGATGGTTCTCGAAGCCTTGCATAACTGCATTGCTCATCAGGACTACACCCTCCATGGCCGGGTGGTGGTGATCGAACAGTCCGACAGGCTGGTTTTTGAGAATGAGGGGAATTTCTATGAAGGGACGCCGAATGATTACCTGGAAGGTAATCGCACACCCCATCGCTACCGCAATCCCTTTCTTGCCCAGGCCATGTCTGAGCTGAACATGATCGATACCATGGGCTACGGCATTCACGACATGTATGCCCGTCAGGCCCGGCGTTACTTTCCCATGCCAGACTACGACCTTGCCGAACCGAGTAGTGTGCGGTTGACCATATACGGTGGCGTGGTTGACCCCGCTTACAGCCGTCTATTGATTCAAAAAACTGATCTGCCACTGGCGGATGTGCTGGCCCTGGACCGGGTGCAAAAGAAGCTGCCGATTCCTGATGAGGCCATAAGCCGCCTACGGCGCGCAGGCCTGATTGAGGGTCGTAAACCCCATCTGCACGTTTCTGCGACGGTTGCCAAGGTAACGGCAGACAAGGCCGACTATATCCGTACCCGTCCTCAAGACGATGAGTTCTATGCCAAGTTGTTGACGGATTACCTGGAGAAATTTGGGCAGGCCAGCCGAGCGGAGATCAACCAGCTGTTGCTGGATAAGCTGAGTGACGCTCTGAGCGATAAGCAAAAAAGCACCAAGGTCAGCACGCTTTTGACAAAGCTGCGCCGCCGGAAAGTGATTGAGAACACCGGTTCCGACACGGCACCTTGTTGGAGGCTGACAAAGAGAACATGAAGAACTGCAAAGAGAGACGCATATATCCGTTTCTATTCAATTATTTATGGCTCTTTGGAGCCGCCATTTTGCAAAGAGCCTGCAAAGAGAAAATTTTATTATGAAGCTCAAATTCAAAACCCAGGCTTACCAAACGAATGCCGTCGAATCCGTAGTGGACTGCTTTGCTGGTCAACCTATGCGTGACAGCCTGGCCTACCGCATCGACCCCGGCCAGCAGGCTCAGACTGGTGCCTTCGACGCGGAGGGCTTCAAGAATGCTGACCTGGCACTAAGTGAATCCCAGGTGCTAGAGAACATTCAGGCCGTTCAGCGTCGGCAGAACCTCCCGACGTCATCGTCATTGACGGACTTCACCGCCTACGACTCCAAGAACAACCGTGTACCGGCTAAGGCCGCCTACAAAAAAGATGCTCTGGCCGCCACACGCATCCACTTGGACGTGGAGATGGAGACCGGCACCGGCAAGACCTATTGCTACATCAAGACCATCTTCGAGATGAATAAGCGCTATGGCTGGAGCAAGTTCATCATCATGGTGCCCTCGATCGCCATCCGCGAGGGTGTCTATAAGTCCCTAGAGATTACCGCTGACCATTTCACCGAAAGTTACGGTAAAAAGGCGCGGTTCTTCATCTACAACTCCAAGCGACTGCATGAGCTAGAAAGTTTTTCTTCCGACGCCGGCATCAATGTGATGATTATGAACATCCAGGCCTTCAATGCCCGGGGTGCCGATAACAGGCGCATTTATGATGAGCTCGATGACTTTCAGTCACGGAAACCCATCGATGTCATTGCTGCAAACCGGCCCATCCTGATTCTGGACGAGCCGCAGAAGATGGAAGGTAGAGCCACCATGGAGGCCCTACCCCAATTTAAGCCGCTAGCGATTCTCCGCTACTCGGCCACTCACCGTACCCAGCACAACCGCATTCACCGCCTGGATGCCCTGGACGCCTACAACCAGAAACTGGTCAAAAAGATCGCTGTACGTGGCATCCAGACACGTGGCCTGGCCGGCACCAACGCCTACCTCTATCTTGAAGGTATCGACATCTCCAAGGATGCACCGGTTGCGCGCATAGAGCTGGAAGTAAAACTCAAATCCGGTGAGATCAAGCGTCAGCTCAGGCGACTTCGGTTCAAAGATGATCTGTTTGCGGAATCGGGTGAACTGGATCAATACCGGGACGGCTTCACCATCAGCCAGATTGACGCTACCAACGACACCGTGGAGTTCACTAATGGGCTGGTGCTCACGGCTGGAGAGGCCAGTGGCGACGTTTCCGAAGGCGACATCCGTCGTATCCAGATCCGCGAGACCATCAGGGCGCATCTGGATCGGGAGAAACAGCTGTTCGGGCAGGGCATCAAGGTACTGTCATTGTTCTTTATCGACGAGGTGGCCAAGTATCGTGACTACGATCAGGAAGATGACAATGGCGAGTACGCCCGCATCTTTGAGGAAGAGTATCAGCTACTGAAGAATGAATACCTGTCTGAACTGGCCATAGACAATCAGGCCTACCGCCAGTACCTGGAGGGCATTGACCCAGCCAGCACTCACAATGGCTACTTCGCCATTGATAAGAAGACCAATCGTTTGAAGAATCCTGCTCTGGGAAAAAAGGCCGTCGACTCCGACGATGTGGACGCCTACGACTTGATCCTGAAAGACAAAGAGCGCCTGCTCTCCTTCCAGGAACCTACGAGGTTCATCTTCTCCCACTCGGCGTTGCGTGAAGGCTGGGACAACCCCAACGTGTTTATTATGTGCATGCTTAAGCACAGCGACAACATGATATCCCGGCGCCAAGAGGTGGGGCGCGGCCTGCGATTGTCGGTCGACAGGCACGGCGACCGCATGGATAACCCTGCCGTCGTTCATGACATCAACGTACTGACGGTGATCGCCAGTGAGAGCTACAAGGATTTCGTTACCGGGCTACAACAGGAAATCAGTGAAAATCTGAGTGCCCGGCCAAGACAGGCGACAGCTGCTTTCTTTACTGGCAAGGTGCTGAACACTGAGCAAGGTCAGGTAGAGGTTAGTGCAGATATGGGCGCAGGCATCGAGTTTTATCTGGTGCAAAACGGATATGTAGACCGCCAAAAAAATATTCTCGACAAGTACCATGAAGCTAAAGCGGCAGGGACAATAGCGGAGCTCCCAGAAGATCTGAAGCCCTATTCTGACCAGGTATTCGCTCTGATCGACACCGTGTTCAGTGAAGGCCAGCTACCCAAAATCGAGGATGGCCGCAAACCGAAGACCAACCCGCTCAATGCCAACTTCGACAGGAAAGAATTTCAGGCGCTTTGGCAGCGAATCAACCGCAAGGCCGTGTATCGCGTCGACTTTGACTCCGTGGAACTGGTGCGCAAGTGTATTGCAACGCTGGACAAGGAGCTGCGCGTAACGCCCCTGCAGTACACCGTACAGAAGGGTATTCAGCAAGATGCGCTGACTGACGAGCAATTGCGCAAGGGCGATGGCTTCAAGGTTGAAGAAACGGCGACCGAGTACGGCGACTCGATCCACTCAAGGGTCCGGTATGACCTGTTGGGTAAGGTGTCAGAAAATGCCCACCTGACCCGCGGGACCGCCGCCAGCATTCTGCAGGGCATTCAGGCCGCCGTGTTCAACCAGTTCCGCCAGAACCCGGAACACTTCATTGCCGAAGCCTCACGACTTATCACGGAACAAAAAGCGGCAATGGTGATTGAGCGCCTGGCCTACAATGAAGTTGATGAGCGCTACGATGTGGATATCTTCACCGCCAACCAGACGGGCCAGGATTTCTCCCGCGCCACGGAGAAGCTGAAGAACCACGTATACGACTACGCGATTACGGATTCGGATGTCGAGCGCCGCTTCGTGAATGAGTTGGATACGAGCAGTGAAGTGGTGGTTTACGCCAAGCTGCCGAGAGGCTTTCTGATTCCTACCCCCGTGGGCGATTACAATCCGGACTGGGCAATTTCCTTCCAGGCTGACAACATCAAGCACATCTACTTTGTCGCTGAGACCAAAGGGTCGATGTCGTCCATGAAACTGCGGGAAATCGAACAGACCAAGATTGAATGTGCGAGAAAGTTTTTCGACGAGATCAATCTGAAGGTCGCTCAGGATAAGGTGAAGTATGACGTGGTGACTGACTACGCGAAGCTGATGGACGTGGTGGGGACTGGGGGTTAGATATGGCAAGCCCCCGATACAGTAGACGCCTGATAGCGTTACAATAAACGCTGAATCTACAGGTGTTGATGATGAGCGGAAAGCGATACTCCGAAGAATTCAAAATCGAGGCAGTCAAGCAGGTCACGGAACGTGGTTATAGGGTTTCTGACGTGTGCCGTAGACTGGGAGTTACCTCCGGCAGTCTCTACAAATGGATCAAACTGTATGGCGA
Organism: Marinobacter sp. UBA3604; assembly: GCF_002375325.1. NCBI lineage: Bacteria > Pseudomonadati > Pseudomonadota > Gammaproteobacteria > Pseudomonadales > Marinobacteraceae > Marinobacter > Marinobacter sp. UBA3604. The sequence continues at coordinate 1,714 of NZ_DFMB01000009.1, read as the reverse complement.
TCCCACTAGCCAGCATCAGCACATCTCGGAACAGCAAGATGAGCTTCGACAACTCCGAGCTGAACTGCGCCGAGTGACTGAGGAGCGCGACATACTAAAAAAGGCCGCAGCGTTCTTTGCCAAGGAGTCCGAGTAAAGTATCGCTTCATCAGGGCTCACCAGAAGGAATTCCGAGTCCGGGTCATGTGCCGCGTGTTGAACGTCCATTTCAGTGGTTTCTATGCGTGGCTGCATAATCCTGAAAGCCCCCGAGCCAAGGTCAATCGCCGCCTCGTCGGGCTAATAAAGCAGGCCTGGCTCGAAAGCGGTGGTGTATACGGCTACCGCAACATCACCTTGGATCTCAAAGACCTCGGAGAGAGGTGCAGCAAAAATCGGGTGTACCGATTGATGAGGGCGGAAGGTATCCGCGCCCAGCGTGGCTATAAACGCCACAAGGGCTATTACGGCGGAGAGCCTGCCCACGTTGCACCCAATCATCTGAATCGCGATTTCGAGGCCCAGGAGCCGAACGAGCGATGGGTGACTGATATTACCTATATCCGCACCCATGAGGGCTTTCTGTATCTCGCCGCCGTTCTGGATTTGTTCTCGCGACAAATTGTTGGTTGGTCCATGAAGCCGAGAATGTCGACAGACCTGGTTATGGACGCGCTGCTGATGGCTTCCTGGAAGCGGCGGCCAAAACAGGAGGTTCTGATCCACTCCGATCAGGGATCGCAATACACCAGCCGGGAATGGAGAGACTTCCTGAAAGATCATCGGCTGAAACCCAGTATGAGCCGGCGCGGTAATTGTCATGACAATGCTGTTGCCGAGAGCTTCTTCTCGTTGCTCAAGAGCGAACGGGTGAAACGGAAAATCTACAAGGATCGGGAAACAGCTCGACGAGATATTTTCGATTACATTGAGATGTTCTATAACCCTGTTCGCCGACACGGTAACAATGGTGGGTTGTCTCCCGTGGACTTCGAAAAGCAGTATTTTAAGCAGCTGTCAGATGTCTAGGATAACGGGGGCTTGCCAGAGGCAGCGTCGGTACCTAGTGGTTGGCAGTCTGTCATGGTTGGTTTCGTGACTGGACATTTCCAACTTCAGCGGTCTGCGCTAAGGCTAGAAGCGTGGCGCTCGTAGGCGCGCTCGTTTAGTAGATTCCCGGCAATGCTGAGGACAGGCGACGGATCGACCCGTCCGGATATTAAAACTTCTATCTCGGATGGTGACGATCCGGGCGCCTGTACGCTCCACTCTTGCTTTATCTAATGTCCTTACTGATTTCGGCGACGCACCTCCTGATCGAATTTTTGAAGGTCGCTCCTTGGCCAGCGCCTGGTTCTAGAACCCAGTTTCTTTCCGGGAGGAAACTTGCCTTCGCGAACCCAGCGCCGGATGGTGTACCGGGACAGTGAGTAGTAGTTTCCCACCTCCGTATCTGAGAAGTACATTTTCTGCGTGTCTTTCATTTTCATCTCCGTTTAGTTTTGAACACTATTCAATGCTACGGGGACGCAAGAGGGGGTTGGCTGCTGTAATTGAGCAATTACTGCAATAAGGCGGGAATTGCGTGGTAAAATGATGCGCAACGGAAACGGTAGCGTGCGCAGAAGTGGCACGGTGAAGCGAGTTTCGATGGATTGATGTGAATCCGGCAGAAGGTGATGGCAGGTTTATGTACCCAACCTGTACCCAGCCAGAATCGAGTAGGAGGGGGAGT
>NZ_DFMB01000001.1:0-54027 GCF_002375325.1 Marinobacter sp. UBA3604 | reverse complement strand
GGGGGCCAGTATGGTTTCATGGCCTTACCGAGAATCGGCAACGAAGTCATCGTCAGCTTCCTGGACGGCGACCCGGACCAGCCGATCATTACCGGAAGAACCTACCACGCCACCAACACGCCGCCGTACGCGCTGCCGGAGCACAAAACCCGCACCACCCTCAAAACCCAGACCCACAAGGGCGAGGGCAGCAACGAACTGCGATTCGAGGACGAAGCGGACAAGGAACAGATCTACGTCCATGCCCAGAAAGACCTGGACCTGCTGACGGAAAACAACCGCACCGAAGTCATCAAAAATGACAGCCACCTGACCGTGGACCGCCATCGCAAGGCCCACATCAAGGGCAATGACCACGCCACCGTGAACGGTGAGAAGCGGGAACAAACCGGCAAGGACCACAGCTTCAACGTCACCGGCACCCTGCACCTGAAAGCCGGCACCGCCTGGCTCAGCGACTCCGGTACCGAACTGCACATCAAGGCGGGCCAGAAAGCCGTTATCGAAGCGGGTGCGGAAATCACCCTCAAGGCCGGCGGTAGCTTTGTGAAGATTGATCCCAGTGGCGTTGCCATGGGTGGTGCTGCCATTAAGCTGAATGCCGGTGGGTCACCGGGCAAGGGCAGTGGGCAGAAGGTTCAGATGCCGGAAATGCCGGGGTTGGTGGAGAAGAATGGTGGGGCTGTTGCGGCTGCTGAGATTGCAGATGTTGGCCAGCGGGCGAATGCCGAGCCCAAACCTGTGGTTGCGCACCGATTGAAACAGGCGCGAATGAATCGGGCAGCGGTGGTGGAACAGTGTCAGGAGCAGTCTGATGGTTCGTGTCCTCTCAGTGATTGCCCGTGTGGGAAAACTCAGCAGGTGTAAGCGGAGAGTTTCATGGTTAATTCACCTAAAAAGTTCAATAAAACTCGTTATCTTGTTTTGGAATCTCAGCAAAAAAAGCCCTTACTCCAGGAACTCTACGAGATCTCGGAAAGTCCTCAATGGCTCTACCTGTTTGCGGATACCGACTGGCAAGCCTATCTCAAGGATGGTCCGATTTTGTTGGAAGCCGGACAGGACAGTGCTGAGTATCGTTGGGCTCTTAAGGGGCTGAAGCAAGAACGTTTGACTGGCCTTGTTCTGGAATCTTCAAAGGAACTTGATGTAGTAGCCAACTGGTTGAGGGAGCGCTTGACTGTGTGTTTCGAGGGTCAAAGAAAAGGACTGCTTCGGTTTTACGACCCACTGATCTGGCATCAATTGAAACCACAAAGTAAGCCAGTGGCAGTTGTGATTGAGCGGGCCATCTATTGGTATGAAGAGCTCGGTGAACAGCGGTGGCTAACGACTGAGAATCCAGAACCAATTGCCATATCGCCAGCGCCGTCACTGGACGAGCAACAGTGGTTGGAATTGAATGCCACCAGCGCCTAAACATGAATTTATCGTTTTAAGCGAAAGGAATTACATGGATGTCTGAAATCACGTCTACTCAAACAGCAGGAAGCTGTGGCCCGGCCTGCGAGGGCGAATCTTTGATCATTGAGGTGATAGGAAAAGATCACCCTGAGGGGCATACCTTCCGGATCTATGACGAAAGTGATAATGAGCAACAGGAATGGTTAGAGAATCAAGTGCAGGTTGAGGATCTGGATGAGTCGATGCTGACTATCTGGCCATGGAAAGGACAGACAAACCGTAACGTCTGGCTTGATATTGAGGCTAGGGAAGGCGCTCCCATCCGCGTTCCCCTGTTCAACGGTGTTGCCAGCACCCCGCGTCAGCTCGAGAGACAGTGGAACCGAATATGGGCAATAGTTCCCCTGGCCATGATAAATGATCCGGACCCGGAACCCGGCCAGTCTGCCGGCAACGTTGTTCCGGTCAGGCCTGGTTTCATCTACATCTTCCGGAACGGCACACTCTGGCGTGAAATTGAGGTTCGCAATGGGGAAGCAGGTGCCCCAGAGTTCTGTGATGTCCGCCTCGCGGATTACCTGGAGCCGGGCTCGTCGGGCGTCACCGATGATCACCGTGACGTCGCAGGTAAACCCCTACCCGGAATCTGGTTGCCTGTGTGCCACATGAATAACTCCGTCCTAGTCGAGTTTCAGATGGCCTTCTCGGAAGTGCAACTATCTGCTGAGCGTATTACTTATCTGGAACTAAACAATGCCGCCCGGCAGCAACGATGTCAGACACTGCGAGGCCCGGAACCCCCGGTTTCCCCGCTGGATTCTACCGAGCAGCAGATGACGGCGGGCGGTTTGGTTTCCCTTACACCCCTACCGCCAATGCGACTGAGAGAGTCGGAGCTGGAGCAACGTCTGCCTCGCCCTTGGAATCAGATTTACGATCTCTCCGGTACCCATGCAAGTAGCTTGTTCAGTCAGGCTAGGGAAGAATTGCAGGCTTTTGGCACCGGTGGCGCTTCTGCGGAAGAAGCCTGGGAAGCTGCGTACTATAGCGATGCCCCCCTCCGGGGAGCGCCTGCCGCCCGGGCTGATGCCCTGTTAGCCGGATCAGAACCGGATTCCATTAATACTGAACTCTGGCAAGCACTCGATACCTCGGAAGATGCCTTGTCATCTGCAAAGGAAAACCACTACGCAGGCGTAATCCTGGAAGACCGCCTCTTTTCGCTGCGTCATCGACTTACCCAGGCACTGGAAGCGCATCGTTTGCTGACTGGCCTGCTGGAGGCGGTTGGTCAAAAACCTCATAGTGATAGCGCCCAGCTCGTATACCGGCTTATGGGGCCGAAACGATTGGGAGGACATGACAACCCCTTGCACGTCTACTTGGACGAAATAGACTCTAGCCGATTCGGCCCTCTGCATACCCATCTGCTGACCGCACAACGCCAGCTTGCCCGGGAAGAACTCGCCGAAGCTCAGAAACAACTGGCGGGGCTGATTCGGCAAACTGATAACCAGATTGCTATGGCGGATCTGTTCAGCCTCTCGAACGCTGACTATATCGAAGGTTTTGCCGTTACCCGAGACCTCTTTCTGGCGTTGGCTCTGGATCCCGATGGTATCGATCATCTGGCCCGCGCCGAGTCCACCAGCGAAGCGCAGATACAGGATGCCAACGACCTGGTCTTAAAGATCGTTGAAGAGGGCAGCGACCAACCACTGCATCGTATGTTGTTCCCATCTGAGGAATCACAGGGGCCTGACGGCGTAGCTCATGGAAGCGCCGCAAAGGGAGAGTGCGGTGATGGCCGATGCCGCCCGGCAGACTTGGAGAGATTACCCGACCAACCACCTAAAACGGATGAGGTGCAGACCCTGACGGCAGCGGCACTGGCCGGTCTGGCGAAGACCGATGCTATTGATCTGTCCTCTGAAGCGAAACGCTGGATGGCCGCCGTCGGCGCGACCCTCGACGGGATCGACAAGCATGTCCGCGCCCTGGCCAACCGGCTGAAATCCCAGGCCTACAGACTCGACAGCCGGCTATATGGTCCACTGTTGAGAATGGCAAAGGCTCGCGATCCCTCACTACTTGGTAGCGTGCAACGAGTGGCCCGCAATGCGGTCCCTCAAGGCTGGGTCATCCTCGGGCTTCGTGACCCTGCCTCCGGCTTGGATATGGGGTTAACGGAAGCAGACCGGGAGTATGTCCATAAATCCAATGGCCATCGGCGCTTCTACGGAGAATACATGGACGCGGACGGCAACCCACTGGCCAGTACCCGAAAATCCGACATCCCAAATCTGGCCGACACTGCAGAAGCTCGGCAAATGCAGGTGTACGCCGCTCCCGAAAGCTCTGAAGTCGTCCGGGCCCAAAGGGATATGCGGCGGTTGAAGCGGTGGGATGAGTTTTTCAGCAGGATAAGGGTGCCCTATCTGGTGTTGGTGCTTGAGGGGCATAATATTTGGAATGAAGCGTCACTAGCAAGAAAGACTCTAGCGGAAAAAGGCCGTTTCAGAGCGGGTGTGGGTGCAACAAGTGCCATAGTTGATTTGTTATTCGCAGGCACTATTGCGGCTGAGCGGCTGAGTATGGATCTGGGCATTTGGAAGAGCACCAGCATAAGACTTAACAAAACTGCCTTTACCATCAATCCTGAGATTATCGGAAAAGGGTCGACTAAGCTGGCAGATGCCTTGCCCCGCATAGTGAGTCGCCGATTACTCGGTGGCATGGTCACAGCCGGACTAACCATTACTGTCTCCTTGCTGGACATGGCTCACGAATGGGATACCGGCGATATGGATTCCGCCGCGGCCTACGGTGCGTCAGCAGTTGGTGGCGGCATGATGTTGATGGGTGGTCTGATGATGACCAAGATGACCGAAGCTGGAATCGCTCCCATCCTGCTGGGTATGGGTCCCTGGGGCTGGGTTCTGGCTGGAGCCACGGTCGCTATTGGCGCCGGTCTGCTGGCCGCAATGCTGGACGACCCGCCCCTCGTCGACTGGCTGAAGATCGGCCCCTTTGGTCCGGAACAAGACGATGCTTATCCCCATTTGGCGGACAATCCGGAAGAAACCTATTACCGACTGGTGAATTTGTTGGCAAAGCCACGTATTGCGATTGAAACGGTCAACAACCTCCACGCAAAACTCGCAGGCGAAGGCTACGCCATCGATGCAGGTCAGGAGAGAAAGTTTGCAGCCATCAACACCGTTGTCCGGGTTGAAAACAATCTTGCTGCCATGCTGGATTCATCCAGTCTTAATATCGCCATGCGACCGGTAACGGTTACGCGTACTCCTACTCGCCGAGGGCTGAGAACGCGACGTGAGATCGCCGAAGAATCACCGAATGTGATACTCGAAAAACCTTTGCCTAATGGCAAGGCCTGTTACCTGGCATTGCCATCGCGGGAAACCTTCAAAGCCACCTGGGGCCAGGAAGGTGTCAGAACCAGAGAGGTAGTGGTCCGTGCGCAATGGCAGGCTAGTGTGGAATTTGACGAAGCCTGTCGTAACCTAGTGTTTCCCGCCCCGGAACTACACGATAGTACGATCTTCGATCTGGTTGCTCATGGCGAGCCGGACTTCAGCGAGACTGGCCGGCTTTTCTGGGCGGATGAGCAGACCCATAAAACGGAGGAAAGCACATGACAGCCACCCTGGGAGGCCCCGGCTACGCTCCAACTGCATACCGCAGCAACCGGAGAGTTCCGGATCCAAAAGAACCCGGGCAACAGAGTGTTCTGTTCCGCAAAAGCTGGACTATGGGGCCACCTTTGCCCAAGGGGAAGTTGTCCGAGCTCATTCCTCCCGGGTTTCTGGAAACCTGGCATCCCCAACGCTTGCGGGAACATGAAGAAATCGAAAAACGCAAAGGTATAGCTGAACTGGAAGAACGGCATGCATACCATGGTCGCCTTGACGAGGAATGCCTGCGCTACGCAACCCTGCCTAAGGTTAGCTGGGCGCTGTTATGGCTGCAGCATGGTGGGCGCATACTGTTCACATGGCTACTCCCGATATGGGCTCTGGCTATGACTTTCCTTTGGACTCAAGAGCCTAGTCAAGTAACTTTTCATGAGTTCTTCTGGGATGGCATTTTTCCTTTTCTGGTCTACTTTTTCTTCCCCATGCTCCTGTGCTGGAGCATCGGTCGTTTTCTCGAAAAAAAGTTCCCTAAAATAGTCTATCAGGACCTGAAAGGCCCGCTGTGGGAACTCAACCGCCGCACTGGCATGGTCACCCTCTTCAAGGACCCGGAGAAGGAAGGTCAGTCGGGCGAAATACGGGGTCAGGCCCCATTTCATGAATGGGACGGCTACCTGCTCAGCCTGCCAGACCATCAGGGCAATATCTGGTATCGGCTGGTACTGGTCCACAAAACGCAGGAGTGGGCGCTGCCCATGAACCAACTATTAGCCGCCACTACCAATAGGGAAGACGTACTCGCATATTGGGATCTGGTCCGCCAGTACATGGACGTCACCAAACCATTACCAGATATTCCATTGTTTGAAGCCTACCGCCACCTCGACCCAACTACCCGTTCGCACGATGAGAAAAAGGGAAGAGATCCTTTATACTGGCGTAATATGAGCGAGCAGGACTACGAAGCGTTCAAACGTAAAAACCGCACCGCTCTGGCTGCCCACTCATGGTAGTCGGCAAAGCACGTTTCAGTGAAGAATCACTAATATCGAAATGGATAGTTACCCATGAAAGGACTCCTACTCCTCCTCTGCCTCCTAATCACCCCCATCACCCAGGCCGGTACCTACCGCTGGGTCGATGAAAACGGCCAGACCCACTTCGGGGACCGGCCGCCTGCGAACGCAGCCTCTGATGAGGTGGAGCTGAAGGCCCCCGCACCATCTTCGGATGCCGATGCCCGCGCGCGCAAGGAGCGGATGAATGAATTCCTCGAGCAAACCGAGCAGGAGCGGGCTGAGCGCAATGAAGCGAAAACCAAGCAGGAGGCGAAGGCGGCGAAGCATGAGGCTATGTGTGAGTCCTTGCGGGCGCGGTTGAAGCATCTTAAGAGCGTTTCACGTATGTACCGGCTGAACAAGGAGGGCGAGCGGGTGTTTGTCGACGATGAAGAAAATGAGCGTATCCGTCGGGAGTTTCGTGCCAAGGTAAAGAGTGAATGCGGCGCCTGATTCCGTTTTGGTTTGCTTTCGCCCTCTTTACCGCGTTCAACGCCCATGCAGAACCACCGGAACTGGCGCTGGCCGGTGTTTACGAGGAGGGCGTTGCCCTCGATGATTATTGGGTAAGCGAGAAACTGGACGGTGTACGGGCCTATTGGGACGGTGAGCGGTTCTGGTCCCGGGGTGGCAACGAGTATCGGGCGCCTGACTGGTTTACTGAGGGCTTTCCCGATGTGCCCATGGACGGCGAACTCTGGATGGGGCGAGGCCGGTTTGCGGAGCTGTCCGGCGCGGTGCGCCGGCTGGAACCGGTCGATCCCAGTTGGCGCCAGATTCGGTTTATGGTGTTTGACTTTCCGGCGCTCGATCAGCCCTTTGCTGAACGTGTTGCGGCTATGGAAGCGTTGGTGCAGCCATCACCGTCGCCATTCCTGGCCATGGTCGTGCAACGTAAGGCCACGGATCATGAGCGTTTGATGTCGGCGCTGGACAATGTGGTGTCCGAGGGTGGCGAGGGTTTGATGCTGCGTCGCGGCGGCAGCCTTCATTCAACTGGCCGTTCAGATGATCTGTTGAAGGTGAAGCGTTACGACGATGCCGAGGCGGTCGTGGTGGCGCATCTTGCCGGTAGCGGAAAATACGAAGGCATGCTTGGATCAGTTCGAGTAAGGCGGAATGATGGACGCCAGTTCCACATTGGTACCGGGTTCAGTGATGAGCAACGGGAAAATCCGCCGCCGGTTGGGGCTACCATTACCTATAAATATTACGGCTTCACGTCGACAGGCCTTCCCAGATTTGCCAGTTTTCTGCGGATTCGCAATGACGAACCCGAGGCGCCGTGATCCTGGGGCGCTCAATTACGAGGACTTCATCTACCGCCCCATACCTTGTGCTACAGTGGTTTTAACCGTGGTCGTTCTACATCTTTCCATGGTTGCTGAATGCCAGCTCTGTCAGGGCAACCCTGATGCCGGTAGTCAGTGGACAATGTGAATCGTTACCGAAAGCCGAAATAGCAGTACGACATACTGATAAGGAGGCAACAAATGGAAGCGAAATCCAGTCAGAACGAGTACGAGCAGGTCAGGCAAGATTTGCAGCAACTTCGCGAAGATCTCTCCAAGCTCACCAAAGCCGTTGCTGATGGGCAAAAGAGCAATATCAGTAGTCTTCGTGATGAAATTCGCCGGGAAAGCCGTGAGGCCTTTGATCAGGTCCGGCAACGCGGTGATGAGGCCTTCAACCGTGCCCGGGATGCGAGCAGTAAAGCGGTGCACGATGTTGAGCACAAAATCGAGGAGCGGCCGTTCCTGAGTGTTGTGCTCATGTTCCTCGCAGGCTTGTTGGTTGGCCGGTTGCTGGATCGCTGATCATGCCCGATTCCGCCTGGTTACAGGGCGTCTTGCGCAAGGCAGTCGCGGCCATCATTGGTTTTATGCTGGCCTTTGTGTTGCTGGTCGCCCTGTTGATTACCGGTTTTTACATGCTCGTCAATGCCGCCATGCTGGCTTTATCGCCCGTGATGGGGGAGGCCGGCGCCATGGCGGTGACGGGCATGTCCTGCCTGTTGTTGCTGGCGTTGTTTTTCTATCGAATGACTCGTCCGGCTACGTCCAAGAAAACCGCCAGTGCCGCCGGTGAGGGTGATGACCAGTCTTCCACGTCACCAATCGATGCCATCAGAGACCTTGTCCGCAACAATCCACTGGAAGCGGTGTTTGCGGCATTTACTCTTGGTGTGGTGGAGCAGGGTGATCCTCGCCTGAAGTCACTGCTGTTGCAGGGCGGCATGGTCCTGATGAAGGAAGCTGAGGCCGAGCAGGCCCGAGACAAAGACAAAACGGACTCACGGGAAAGTGGCACGGACGCGCCAGTCACATGATCGTCACCTGAGCGTAACCCCCCGCGCCGACAATAGCCGTGCAGTACCATTCATTGCACAGGGAGCTTGTTATGAAGTTACGCACGTTACTGGTTATGGCATTACTGATGTCTCTATTCTCTGCCGCCCATGCGGCACCGGATTGGCATGGCAAGGAGGATCGTTGGACTCCGCCAGGCCTTGAAAAATGGCACGACAAGTGGCCGGATCTGAAGGACAGACATCACCGGGGTAAACGCGAGGTCCATCTGGGGCCGCGCCCGTTCTGGCTGGTGGAAGACATGGATGAGGGGCGCCTGAAAGACCGGCTCCAGTCCTGCCGCGCCGACAAAATCCGTCCTACGGATTTCTCCATCGGCCATCGGGGTGCGCCGTTGCAGTTCCCGGAACACACGCTTGAATCCTATGTTGCGGCCGCCCAGATGGGGGCTGGCATCCTGGAGTGCGATGTTGCCTTTACCAAGGATCGGGAGCTGGTTTGCCGTCACGCACAGAATGATCTCCATACCACCACCAACATCGTGACGATTCCGGAACTGAACGCCAAGTGTACGCAGCCGTTTGTCCCGGCGGACCCGGCAAGTGGCACTGAGGCGCAGGCAGAATGCCGCACCAGCGATATCACGCTGGAGGAGTTCAAGTCACTGGAAGGCAAGATGGACGCCTTCAACCCCATGGCAACCACGCCGGAGGAGTACCTGGAAGGCACGGCAGACTGGCGCACGGAGCTTTACAGCAGTCGCGGCACCCTGTTGACCCATAAAGAGAGCATCGAACTCTTTAAACGACTGGGTGTGAAGTTCACGCCGGAACTGAAAACGCCGGTGGTTGAGATGCCCTATGAGGGCGACTACAGCCAGGAAGATTACGCCCGCCAGATGATTCAGGATTACGTTGAAGCCGGCGTGAACCCGAGGGATGTCTGGCCGCAGTCGTTCCTGCTGGATGATGTACTGTTCTGGGTCAATGAAACGCCGCGGTTTGGACGACAGGCTGTGTTTCTGGATCAGGAGCCGCTGACACCGGAGAATTCCTCCCTGGCGTGGATGGAAAGCCTGTCTGCGCAAGGCGTGAATATCCTGGCCCCCGCATTGTGGAAAATGTTGACCCTGGATGGCCACCAGCAGATCGTGCCGTCGGACTACGCTGAAAACGCCAAGGCAGCGGGGCTGGATATGATCGCCTGGACGGTCGAGCGTAGTGGTCCGTTGGCCAATGGCGGGGGTTGGTATCACCAGACCATCACCGACGCCATCAATAACGACGGCGACGTGTTCAATGTGATTGACGTGCTGGCCCGGGAGGTTGGGGTGATTGGTATCTTCTCGGACTGGCCGGCCACCACCACTTTCTACGCCAACTGCATGGGGCTTGCCGGCCGGGGCCATTGAAGGTCAGTTGCCTCGACGCCGTAAACTGGTGAAAATTCAGCCAATCGTTAATGCCGTTATCGGAGTAGACTGGTGATAACTCATCAAACGGTAGCGGTTGTGCATGGATACAGACACCAGTCCGGTGTGGCAAAGACACGCCTCGGCCATCCTCAGCGGGTTCCTTGGGGACTGGCTTGAGGCGCGAAACAACCCTTTGGCGGTGCCCATGGAGTTCTTCCACGGGCGCTCGCCCATTGACTTGTCGGCACCCGCAGTGGAGTCGCCCGGTTCGACACTGTGCCTGTCCATACATGGTTTGATGGAACTGGAGACGGTTTGGGACCTTCCGGGGCAAGCCGATACTCACTACGGGTCCCTACTGGCTGACGAAGGACGCTCCATCACACCGCTTACCCTTCGCTACAACACCGGCCGACCGATTTATCGCAATGGCGAAGACCTTGCCGAGCTTCTGGAAACCCTGATCCGCCGTTGGCCGGTGCCAGTTGAGCGAATTATTCTGATGGGCCACAGTATGGGCGGGTTGCTGATTCGCAGTGCCTGCCATCATGGTCAGTATCTAGCTCACCGCTGGGTTGAGAAACTCACCGACTGTGTCTACATCGGTTCGCCACACGATGGTTCCTGGCTGGCAAAAGGCGCGAAGGCCACAGCCGACCTGATGAACCGGGCACCACGGGATTACCTGCGCGTGGTGGGTGAGGTGATCGATCTGCGCAGTGAGGGTATTCGCAATCTGTCCCGCGGGGAGGTTGTTCATGGGAATGAGGGCGAACCTCCTCTGCTACCCGGAACCCGGCATTACGTTGTCTGTGGCCTGCTGGCGCGATCCCGTCAACATCCGATCAACGCCCTGTTTGGAGATGCGCTGGTGCATGAATCCAGTGCTCGTGGCCATGAGCGGAGGGGCTGGACACTCAGTGGTGTCGCCAGCTTCCCCGGCGTTGACCATATCCGTCTGGCCCATCACCCGGATGTGGCCAGCCAACTGAAGGAGTGGCTGTTATGAGCGAACATAATCGCAATTGGTGGGCTGGCGTTGCCGATATAACAGCCAGTGGCCTCAATCACGGCGCTCTCAAAGTGGAGCGTATTCATCTGTCGATTGCGGATGAAACCTTCAATATTCTGCAACGGGTGCCGATTGCCCGGCCCTGGAGTGAGGCTGTTCGCTCCATCCACCACGGCATTTCCCGTCTCTCCTATCGCAGCGTTTCGCTGGCGGCTGCCAGTCTTGAAGCATCCGTGAAATACATCAATGCGCCGAAAAATTGCAAAGCTGACATTAACTAACATGAAAATGAGGTGAACAGACCGTATTGTGCATTTAACCCACATCCCGCCAATTTGTAGGTAGCCTGAGTTCAGGTAATCGGTATGACGCTTTACCGGTTAATCCAACAGGAAATCAATCATTTCCGAACTCAGAAGGATGGATGCGATATGAGCTATAAATCCGGTTTTGCCTATGTAACGGTTCTGGCCTCGGCCATGCTGGCCGCCCCGGTTGTATCAGCCCAGGACAACACCGATCGCGACAGCTCCGGTGTATATCTGAGCGGCAGTTATGGTGGCTACAAAGCCCATGGTGGCGAGTTTGATGATGAAAACGATCTGTTCGGCGTGGGGCTGGGCTACCAGTTCAACCAGTTCTTCGCCCTGGAAGCCGAGTACATTGATTTCGGCAACTTTGGCGACGATGACGTCGATGGCAAGTTGAAGGGTACTTCCCTTGGCCTGATCGGGCGGCTGCCTTTGACAGATACCTTTGGTGTTTATGCTAAGGCTGGCGCATTTGCTTCGTCGTTCGATGTAGACGCGTTTGACGAAAGTGAGACCTACGATGAGGTCAATCCATTTGTCGGTGCCGGTGTTGATTTCCGGGTCACCGAACAGTTGACGGCGTTTGCGGAATACAACCGCTACAACGTTGATATCGACGAAGACGACTTCAATGGCCAGGTCACCAATGACGGGCCGGACTTCGATACCGGTCGTGTTGGTATGCGTTTCCAGTTCTAACGTAAGTACCTGAAAAACCCGGGGCGGTTCTGGCCCCGGGCTTTTTATCAGCTTCTCTGCAATACCTACCGTATTACTGAACGTTTTCCAGCTCGCCAAACCGCTCTGCGAACAGCGCTGACGACAAGTAGCGCTCGGCGGAATCCGGCAGAACCACCACGATATTCTTGCCCTTGAATTCCGGCAGCTTTCCGATTCTGACCGCAGCCACAACCGCTGCACCACAGGAAACACCACAGAGGATGCCTTCCTCCTGCATCAACCGGTGCGCCATGTCCATGGCGTCCTGATTGCTGACTTTTTCCACCCGGTCCACCAGGTCCATGTCCAGGTTGCCCGGAATGAAGCCGGCGCCAATGCCCTGGATCTTGTGGGGTGCTGGTGTTTGGTCCTGACCGCCGCGGGCCTGAGTGATGATTGGCGAGTCTTCCGGCTCCACGGCAACGGTGGTGATGGCCTTGCCTTTGGTATTGCGGATGTAACGGGTTACGCCGGTCAGGGTGCCGCCGGTACCAACCCCGGAAACGAAGATGTCGATGGCACCGTCGGTATCGTTCCAGATTTCGGGCCCGGTGGTGTCCTCGTGGATGCGGGGGTTGGCCGGGTTCTCGAACTGCTGTGGCATGAAGCAGTTGTCCGGGTCTTCAGCAACGATCTCTTCGGCCTTGGCGATGGCGCCTTTCATGCCCTTCGCCGGCTCCGTAAGCACCAGTTCCGCCCCCATGGCCTTCAGTACTTTGCGGCGCTCAAGGCTCATGGATGACGGCATGGTCAGTTTCAGCTTGTAGCCTCTCGCAGCAGCGACGAAAGCCAGCGCGATGCCGGTGTTACCGCTGGTGGGCTCGACGATCGTCATGCCGGGTTTGAGAGCGCCACGCTTTTCCGCATCCCAGATCATGGCGGAACCGATCCGGCACTTCACGGAATAGGCCGGGTTGCGCCCTTCAATCTTGGCCCAGATGGTGGCCCCTTCGTTGACCCGATTAAGCTTGACCAGCGGGGTGTTGCCGATCGACAGCGAGTTGTCTTCGTAGATCTTAGCCATGGTGTCGTCTCCTTTGCGTTTTCCCTGTCGCAAAAGGATAGCATCAGCTAGCCCCGTCTGGCTGCCTGATCTTCAGTGGTGAGAGCTTCCAGGCGGTTGCGGCCGTTTTGCTTGGCGAGATACAGCGCCTTGTCTGCCAGCCGAAGGAATTCCGCCGGCACCGTGTCCTTGCCGGGTGTGCCAGTGGCCAATCCAATACTCACGGTAAAGCGGATCTGTTCGTCGTCGCAGCAGGTGGCTTGCCCCGCCAGACCCTCGCGGAATGCTTCCAGCCGCGAAACCAGCTCATCACGGTCGCTGAAGCTGGTGAATATCACAAACTCCTCACCGCCGAACCGGGTAAGGCGGTCTGTGTCACGCCGAAAGTGAGAGCGCATGGTATCTGCCAGCGCCACCAGACAACGGTCGCCCGCGTCGTGGCCGTAGGTGTCGTTGATTTCCTTGAAATGGTCCGCGTCCACCATCGCCACGGCAAAGCCGGCTCCGTGTCGTTGACACCAATGGAAGCTCTTGCTGAACTCACGGTCGAAATAACTGCGATTGCCGATCTGAGTCAGGTCGTCTGTTACGCTGAGATGCGCAAGGCGGTCATTGGCCGCAGCGAGTTCATGATTCAGGCGCCCGAGTTTGCGGTTCCAATAGAACAGCAACCCCAAGAGCACCACGGCACCCATGATGAGCTGGAATACCAGGGTGTAGTCGACGGTCTGTTCCAGTTTGAGTCCTGCCCATTGTTGTTCAATGGTTTTAAGCTCCGCTTCCGTCAGGCTGGACACCAATTTTTGCATGATGTTGAAGAGTTCGGGCTGGTCATTCCGAGTGGCGACCCCCAGGGTCCAGTCTGCGGGAATTCGCCCGAGCACTTTCAGGTCCGCCAAACCCAGCTCCTGCATGTTGTAGCTGGCGGTGGACAGAGTGCCAAGGTACCCCGCCAGCTTCCGTTCCTGAACCATGCGCAGTCCGGTTTGTTCGCTGGGCACTTCCACCAGATTGAGGCCGGGATTGGTTGTCCTCAGCAGTTCCAGAAAAGCGTAGTCCTTTACCACGCCGACCGGCCGGTCCCCCATGTCGTCCAGTGTATTGATGTAGGGGGCTTCCACACGTCCCAGAAGCACGCTGGGAATCTGGATATAGGGTTTTGTGAAATTCAGGTATTCAAGCCGCTCCGGTGTTTCCATGGCCATGGAAAGCATGTCGCAGTGTCGGTTTTTGACTGCCTTTATGGACTCGGACCAGCTGTCTACGGGAAGAGGGGTGAATGTGATATTGGAACGATTCGCAAACAGGGCGAAGATGTCGGCGGAAATACCGAGGTGTTTATCGTTTTCGCTGAGGCCCTCCAGTGGCAGCCAGTCAGGGTCTACGCAGATGGTCAGTTGTCGGTTGCGGTCGGCCAGCCAGGCCTGTTCGGCATCGGAGAACGTTAACGGGCCGGTGGCCGGTGTCCGGTTACGACGGGCGGAAGCGCCAAGCCAGCGATTCTCGATAGTGCGCATTTCCGTTGGGCTGATGGCCTCCAATGCGGCGTCCATTATAGAGGCGAGCGGCTCAAGAGCGGGACGCACGCCAAAGCGCAGGTCTTCTCCCGGCATGCCATCAAGGGTCATTTCGCCGGCAATATTCACTCCGGCAATGCGAAGCTCCCTCACCCAGTAGTTTCCGTTTGGCAGGGCTGCCAAGGCAACATCGACGGAGCCCTCAGCCAGAGCCCGGAACATGGCCTGCTGGGAGGTGAAAGCGAACACATTGTCGCCCAATGCCTCACGAAGGGGTCCCTCGTAGTAAATACCTGAACCAATAGCGACCTTCAGTCCCTGCAAGTCTGCTGGCGAGCTGAATGCCAGATTCTTATCCAGAGTGAAGGCGACGTTGGGAATGGTATGGTAGGGCCGGGTGAACCGTATGAACGCTTCGCGTTCGTCGGTTTTCGAGATATTGGCCATGATATCAATGTCACGGTCCATAAACCGGGGGTACAGTTCCGACCATTGCCCGGGCACCGGTACGATTTGCAGGCCGGTCAGATCCGATATCCGGTTCAGCACGTCAACGGACAGTCCTTGCAACGCGTCTGCGTCGTGAAAGCTGAAGGGCGCATAGTCACTCATAAAGCCCACCCGTACCGGGCCGACCTCACTGATGTAGTGCTGATGGGCATCACTCAGGGTAAAACCCGACGATTCAGCAATGCTGGTCCCGCCGTATTCCTGCCACCGCTTGAACAGTTCCTCAATGCGCTTATCGGGAATGGCAGCCAGGCCGCTGCTGACCACGTCAAACAACTCATCGTTTGATTTCAGAACGCCAAGTCGAAAGTCTTCTTTCGACCATTCTCCCAACGGTGCGGGGCCAGCAATCTCCAAAAACCGGAAGCCGGCCTCGTTAGCGTAATAGTTCAGGGTCAGTTCAGGACCGATGATGCCGTCCACCCAGCCGAAGGCCAGTGCCCGGACCAGACCAGGAATGGAATCGTAGGTGACGAGCGACAAGCCCGCCGTTTCAAGTGCATCGCGGAAATAGGCGTCACGCACAACGCCAATACGGTAGTCATTGAGGGATCCCGGGGAATCAATGTCTTTGAGCGGGTTGGCTGGGTCATGCATCAGATGCATCTGGCGAATGTGGTACGGCTCGGTAAACTGTATGGTTCTGGCGCGGCCGTCGTTGTATGAAATTCCTTCGATAACGTCGATGTCGCCGCGCTGGAATGCACCGAACACTTCGGGCCAACTGCCTGCCCGAAACTCAATGTCCAATCCTGACTGGCTAGCCACCTCCCGGACTATATCGATAGAGAAGCCGGAGGCTGTGCGGCCCGCCATGGACGTGTAAGGTTTGTTGTCGGCCACAATGCCAACGGAGATGGGTTCTTTTACAGAGGGCCAGGCAGGCATCGATAGGAAGGTGAGCGCCAGTACACCGAAAATGCTAGCAAGCAGTGTGATCAGAGATGGCCTTTGCCAGGCAATTACAGCGCTCATCGGGTGATTCACAATTCTGTGGTGATTAACTAGTGAGTGTAGTCGTTGGCGGGTTATTTGCCCAATGACGAGGTGATTCGTGGCCTGCGATTGCTGGTGCGTGATGGTAGGATGTCGCCACCTCAGTACGTTATGGGAACGACCATGGGCCTTTTGTTTGAACAGATCGACAGCCAACCCTCATCATTGGGAGAGATCACGCTTCGCCGCCGTCGCATTCCGGCGCTGGGTGACCGGGATATCTATGAGGTGAAGCTGGGTGAAGAGTTTCTCATGTCCAGCATGTTTGTGGACGCGGAAGTAGCCCTGGCGGACCTGGGCCTGAACGCCGTCGAGGGCGAACAGCTTAAGGTGGTGGTCGGCGGCCTGGGGCTGGGCTACACCGCGGAAGCGGCCCTCAAACATGAGCGCGTGAGCGAGCTGCTGGTCGTGGATGCCCTAGACACCGTCATCCACTGGCATCAGCAGGAAAAGGTTCCGTTGGGTAAAGTGTTGAATGCCGACCCACGTTGTCGCTATGTGTTGGGCAGTTTCTTCGATCTGGCGGTATCGGAATCCGGTTTCGATACCGAAACCCCGGGCAGGGTGTTTGACGCCATCCTGCTGGACATTGACCATTCCCCCAGGGCCCTCCTGAATGAGTCCAATGCCAGCTTCTACAATGCTGAAAGCTTAGGCGGAATGGCGGCCCATCTGCGCCCTGGCGGCGTTTTCGCCATGTGGTCCAACGACCCGCCGGACGAGCCGTTCATGGACGTGTTGCGAACTCTGTTCACGGATGTGGATGCGAAGGTGGTGTCGTTCTACAACCCGTTCCAGAATCGGGAGTCCACCAACACGGTGTTCCTGGCCAGAAAGCCGCTCAGTTGACCGAGCGGCCGGTGTAGCTGGAGAAATCCGGCCTTTGCGGCTGGTGCTGATCATCCGTCATATAGGCGGATGTCAGGATGAACTCTGCGGTGGCCCGGTTGCAGGCGACGGGAATGTTCCACAATGCAGCAATGCGTAGCAGGGCCTTGATGTCCGGGTCGTGTGGCTGGGGTTCCAGCGGGTCCCAGAAGAACACCAGCAGGTCAATTTCCCCTTCCGCGATCTTGGCGCCAATTTGCTGGTCGCCTCCGAGCGGGCCACTGAGCAGGCAATGGATGTCGTCCCGGCCCAGGTTTTCCTTGAGCAACCGGCCAGTGGTGCCGGAGGCGTAGAGTCGGAGGGAGGCAAAGCGTGTCTGGTTGTCGGCGACCCAGTCCACCAGTTCTCTCTTTTTGTTGTCGTGGGCGACCAGAGCGACGGATTTAACGGCCATTTGCGGTAAAGTCTCCTTTGTGGGGTGTGTCCGGTATAGGGCTCCAGTGTTTCATATTCGTGATAAACGCGGAACAGGAAATAGGTGTTATGTCGACAGATCACGCCATCAACTGGGCAGAGACGCCCGCCGCCGTGTGGCGCCGCCACCGTCAGGGTCTGAGGGCCATTCGGCGGCTCGACCCGGTGGGTTGGGCCGACCTGACCGGCATCGAGCGACAGCAGGCTGCCCTAGCCCGTAACACCGAGCGCTTCCTGGCCGGTGAACCCTCAAACAATACGCTGCTCTGGGGAGCCCGGGGCACCGGCAAATCATCGCTGATCAAGGCGCTGCTTAACCGGTATCGGGAGCAGGGGCTACGGATGATCGAGGTGGACAAGGACGATCTGGTGAACCTGCCGGAGATCGTCGACGACATCGCTGAATTGCCTTGGCGGTTCGTGATCTTCTGCGATGATCTATCGTTTGAAGTAGGTGAGTCGGGTTACAAGGCGTTGAAAAGTGTGCTGGAAGGCTCGCTCGAGCTGCCGCCCGAAAACGTCAGGGTGTACGCCACCTCCAACCGCCGGCACCTGATGCCGGAATTCATGGACGATAACCTGAAAAGCGAGATGCGCGGCGGCGAACTCCATCCGGCGGAGGCCATCGAGGAGCAGGTATCCCTGGCGGACCGGTTTGGGCTGCAGTTGTCGTTCTATGGTTTTCCTCAGGATGTATACCTGCAGGCCATTGATGCCCTGTTTCCCCAAGTGAGTGATCGCGAGGCGTTGCATCTTGAGGCCATTCGCTTTGCCACCAGCCGGGGTGCCCGTAACGGCCGCACGGCGCAGCAGTTCTACCGCCAGTTTGCCGGCGACCCGGATGCCTTTGGCCAGTAGGCAACTGGTTACTGTCGCCGCGCCAGCCTGATGAACCGGTGGTGAATCATCCGCACGCCGATGAACACCAGGCCCAGCACAACCGGTATGGCAATGCCCAGAACCAGCGAGGTGTTGACGTCGAATCCGGCGTCATCGGCGGACTCCAGCGCCAGCTTCAGCAGTGCCAGCAGGTAGTAGCTGATGACCACCACGGAAAACCCTTCCACTGTGTGCTGCATCATCAACTGGATTTTTGAGCGCCGGTCCATGGAGCTCAACAACTGTTGGTTCTGGCTCTGGATGGCCAGCTCCACCCGTGTACGCACCATGTCCGAGGCCCGGTCCACTCTGCGTGACAGGTCCTCCAGGCGTTCCTTCACCGATTCGCAGGTTTCCACCGCCGGTGTCAGCCGCCGGGTCATGAACTCGGTGATGGTGAGGTGTCCCGACAGCTCATCTTCCCGCAGCTCTTCCAGGCGGGTCAGCACCAGCTGGTGATAGGCCCGTGTCGCCGAGAAGCGAAAGGTGGCATGGGCGCGGAAGGCTTCGATGCGGGCCGCAATGTTGGTCAGATCCGCCAATACCTCACGTTCGTCGATGTCCTGGTTGTCCGCCAGGGACTGGGTTATCACCGCCAGTTGCTGGTCCATGTCGTTCAGCGAGGGTGTCATCTCCCGTGCCAGTGGCAGCGACAGCAATGACATCAGGCGATAGGTTTCGATTTCCATCAGGCGTTGGGTCAGCCGGCCGAGCTGGCTGTCGGACATGTCCCGGTTGAGAACCATGAAGCGCCCAAACCCATCACTATGGAGCCTGAAGGTGCCCCACACCCGGGCCTTCCCTTCCCAGGGGCTGCTGCCCACCAGTCGTTCTCCCTCGAACCAGTGGCGGATTTGCGCCAGGTCGGTTTCCGGGCCGTTTGAGGCTTGCTGCAGGTCAATATGAAAGGCGGCCACCACGGTGCCGGTGAGCTTCTCGAGCCATCCCTTGGGCAGCGACGAGATGCCGGTATCCTGGAAGGGCTGATGGTCGTCCCCAATACCCAGATTGATAAACGTGTAGGAGGCAAACTCCATGTGCATTTCACGCCGGATACGCAGGGAGCCAAAGGTGGCCTCGTAGCAGCTGACGTCCTCCAGTGGTTCGGGTTGCCCCAGCATGATGTGCAGGTCTTGCCAGTGTCGGAACTGGACGGCCCGTTGCTCCGGGGTGGTTAGCAGGGCAATGTGGGTAACCTGCGCCGGGCATGGCAGCACGTGGAACGGGCGGGAATGGAGCTCGTTGTAGAGCTCTGCCCGAAGAGGGTGCAGATCCAGCTGTGTGAGCGGCGGGTTCAAGGCTTGGTCCTTTGACGACGATTGAGGGGCCTACAACGGAACAATAAAGGCTCGCGGGTCGTTCCGAAAGACGACTTGTGGCTTACGACTCTGGTCGCGGGCGGGACGGCAAAAGCACTGTAAAACGCACGCCACCGGTATCATCGCTGGCCATCACTTGGCCGTTGTGGTGCTCGGCAATCAACCTGACGATCAACAGGCCCTGGCCCAGGTGTCCTTCCTGATGGCCGGTTCGCACGGACACGAAGGGGCTGAAAATATCACTGGCGAGGTTCTCCGGCAGGGAGGAACCTTCATTGAACACGCTCAGTTCCAGGTGTCGGGCGTTCTGCGTCAGCCGTACTTCAATGTTTCCCTGCTCTGGTGTGAAATCCCGGGCATTGTCCACCAGTTTGTCCAGAAGCTGCACCAGCAATTCCGGGGAACCGTGGCATAGACAACCGTTGGCCGGTCCGATGTAGTGAATACGGTGGTCGGGGTCCAGTTCCTGATAGGCGAGGGTGGTCTGGGAGGCGACTTCGGCCAGGTCAAAGGTTTCCTTTTCGGCGTGGTCAAAGCTTTGCTCCAGCCGGGCTGCCTCGCTCATGCCCTGCAGTATCTGGCTGAGGCGGTCGGTGGCGGAACGGGCTCGTTCGATGTAACTGGCCTGATCAGCCGGGTCTGTGGTTTGCCCCAGATTCTCCAGGGAAGAACGTACCACCGCCACGGGGGTTTTCAGTTCGTGGGACAGGCGCCGGGAGAAGCTCTCCAGATAGTCTGTGTAGCCCTGAAGGCGGTCCACCATTTGGCTGAATTGCCGTGACAGGTCGCCCAGTTCGTCCTTCGCTTTTGCAGGTGGCAGGGTGCCCAATACGCGGCCGTCGTCGTCAATGCTGGCGCTGACCGCCCGCTGCAGCCGGGTAATGCGCCAGGACAGCCAACTGGCGTAACCCAGTAGAACCAGCATCAGGCCGATGATCAATAACACGCTGCGGGAAATGACCGAACCAAGGGTGCTGCCGGACAAAGCCAGCAATTGGTCCAGTGATTCTTCCAGCACCAGCATCCGGCCATCGCCCAATGATTGTTTCACCAGCATGTAGGTGTCGCCGTCCCGGTGACGAACCAGCCCCTGTGATGGCAGTTCCCCAGCGTCCATGCGATGGGTTTCCGCATTCAGCCGTGAAGGCTCGGGCTGGTAGAAGCTCACCAGTGCCCGCAGGCCGTTCAGGCTGATGCGTTCCAGGATCTGCAGTGGGCTGAGGCTGTCGAATTCAGCCTCGTCGGTTTCGGAGTCGCGTGTCTGGCGAGCAATCACCCAGCCGTCCGGCTCCAGAACCCAGGTGCCCTGGCCCGGAGCAATCATGGCCGCAAGTCGGTTTTCGAGTTGTGGCATTCGGGTGACGATGTGCGCTGAGGTGGGGCCAGCAGAGACGCGTCCATCACCGGTGGCTACCGGCTTTTCCGTAGGCCATGTCACCTGGAAACCAAGGCGGGACGAGGGTGCCGGACGCGGCATTCTCAATTCAGCCTGGTAGCCGTTGCTGACCGCCTGCCAGTAGCCGCTGATGCGATAGTCGGTTGCCCCTTCGCGCTCCGGATCAATCGCATTGATGGCCCCTGGCGCCTGGGTTCGGATCAGGCGCCGCGTCGTCTGCTTATCACCTATAACCTGGAGTTGGATCTGGTCATGGGGTTGGCGGGGTTTGCCGGGGTTGAAGAAGTCAGCGGTTCTGCCGCTGACACGAATCAGGAGGTAGAGATGGGTTTGATCGACGGCTGCCTGCCAGGATAACTCGGGTCCGTCTTTGTCGATGGCTTGTTGTGTGCCTTGCCACTGCTGTCGGGATTCTTCCTCATCATATCCGGGCCAGTCGTCGCCGTAGCCATCCAGATTCGGGCTGCGGGACAGGAGGTCGGCGTAGATAACGTTGGTACCCGCAGCAACCGTTGGGGTCTCGGCAAGTTGTTCCGCTGCAAAACCGGCCGTGCGTCCGGCCTGGCTCTGCAATTGACGAGCGGCCTGGTCACGCAGGGCCTGGTCCAGCTCCAGCACGAACTGCAGGCCCGCCCAGGGAATCAGCAGCATCAGCAGGCTGGCAATGAAGAGTTGGCGCTTAAGGGTCAAAACTCAGGCCTCATGGGCGTTCCAGCGGTAACCCATGCCGTAGGCGGTGTGAATGCCATCGAAGGCGTCGTCGATCTGCAGGAACTTTCGGCGTATACGTTTGATGTGTGAGGTCACCGTATTGTCGTCCAGTACCGTGCTGGCGGCTTCCATCAGTTGGTCGCGGCTGCGAACGTGGCCCGGGTGCTGAACCAGGGAATGCAGCATCCAGAATTCGGTGACGGTCAGGTCGATGGGCTGGTCATTCCATTCTGCCGTCATGCGGTCCACGTTTAATGCCAGGCGGCCACGGTGCACCACTTCATCCGGTTGCTTCAGGGCCTCGGCCCAGGCATCTGCCCTGCGCAGCAGAGCGGTAACCCGGGCCAGCAGGTGGTCCATGCTCATATCCTTGGTGACATAGTCATCGGCACCCAGTCGCAGGCCGTGAACGGAATCGATGTCGCTGTCGCGGGCGGTCAGGAAGATGATTGGCAGGGTTTTGGACAGGCTGCGCAGGTCCTGACACAGCGTAAAGCCGCCTTCGGGTTCATCGCCCAGTCCCACGTCGATGATGGCCAGGTCCGGCAGGGCGGTGCGCAATACCTGGAAGGCACTGTTGCGGTCACCATAGGCAGACACCCGGTATCCCCGGCGCTCGAACGCGTCACGGTAGTTTTCCCGGATGGCGGGTTCATCTTCAATCAGCACGATGTGTCGCTTCATAGCCTGCAACCATTCCCCTGTTTGTACGGGTTCCTATTTAACCATGGCCTGTGGCCAGAACAAGGTAAAGCAGAGGGTTTGCCACAATTCATCATTTTTTCATCGCCGGATCGCCAGATTGTGGCACCGGATCGCCGCTTCCATGGGCTGAAATAGTCGCCAGTTGCCACCAGGCGTGCTTTTTCAACCACAGTGATACAAGGAAGCGAAACAATGCTGTTGACCAACCTGGGACCCTATTCATCAACCGCCCCGAATGGCGGGCGGCAGATTGCCGGTAGTATGACAGGGAGCAAGATCTCCCCTCGGCTGCGACGCTGGCTGGAGGGCATTTCCCTGTGGCTGGCAGTGCTGCTTTTCCTGTTTGTACACCCGGTGTACGCAGAGGCCTCCGAAACTGGACGCGAAGGCGCCGGTGAGTTTCATTTTGTCGATGATGCCGGCCAGCGACTGGGCTCGGCAACCCTGTTGAACACAGACTACAACGTAACTGTCAGCGGTCTTATCGCCGACACCCGCTTGCGCCAGAGCTTCCGTAATACCAGTCAGCAGTGGCGGGAAGGCGTGTTCGTGTTCCCGTTGCCGGAAAATGCGAACGTATACGGCATGACCATGACCGCTGGCGAGCGGGTGATTGTCGGCGAGATTCACGAAAAGCAGGAGGCCAAACGCCAGTACGCCAAGGCGAAGGAGGAAGGCCGTAAGGTCGCCCGTGTAGACCAGCAACGGCCCAACCTGTTCACCACCCGTATGGCGAATATCCCCCCGGGAGAAACCATCACGGTTGAACTCAACTACCAGCAGGCGGTGCGTTACCAGTCCGGCGAGTTCGAACTGCGCCTGCCCACCACGCTGACACCGCGCTACATGCCTGGCCAGGCACTGGACAACGAGCCGGCGCAGTGGTCGGGTGGTTGGGCGTCGCCCACCACGGCAATGCCGGATGCCGACCAGATCAGCCCGTTCACGGTGCGGCCCGACGATGTGGGCCCGGATAGCCATCGCGCAACCATTGCCCTGGAAATCAACGCCGGCCTGCCGGTAAGCCGTGTGTCGAGCCCCAGTCATCGAGTGACCAGTACCTGGAACGGCAACACCGTGGAGGTGGCGCCGGAATCCCGGGCTGTGCCTATGGACCGTGATCTTATCGTGCGCTGGGCGCCTGCCCGGGGTATGGAGCCCGCAGCCGCCGTTTTCCAGGAGCAGTGGCAGGGTGAGGACTACCTGCTGGCGTTAGTGGTGCCCGGCGTCAATGGAAAACAGCGCCTGCCAAGGGAGCTGGTGTTCGTGATCGACACCTCTGGTTCCATGGCTGGCGAGTCCATCCGTCAGGCCCGGCAGGCGTTGTTGCGGGGGCTGGAGACACTCGATGCCGATGATCGTTTCAACGTTATCCAGTTCAACAGTCAGACCCACTCACTGTTTATGGAGGCGGTTCCCGCCAGTGGCAACAACCTTGCCCGGGCACGTCGTTACGTGAAAGGGCTGAACGCCGATGGTGGCACCGAGATGGCCTCGGCTCTGGATGCCGCGCTTGAGATGACCGGTGATGGTGGCGAGGAGTCCCGCGCCAGGGTCAGGCAGGTGGTGTTTATTACCGATGGAGCTGTCGGTAATGAAAGCGCGCTCTTCGGGAAAATTCGTGATGGGCTGGGCAGCAGTCGGCTGTTCACCGTAGGCATCGGTTCTGCCCCCAACATGCACTTCATGCGTGAAGCTGCACGCTATGGCCGCGGTACCTACACCGCCATCAGTGACCTGTCGGACGTGGCCCGCCCGCTGGACGAGCTGTTCGGTAAGATGGAGGCGCCGGTGTTGACCGATATCGCAGTGAGTTGGCCGGGCCAGGCCGCTGCAACCGAAGCCTTCCCTGACCGAATTGGCGATCTGTTCAGGGGGGAGCCCATGGTGCAGGTTGTGCGCGGCCTGCCGGCTGAAGGCGCACTCGACGTTTCCGGGCGTCTTCCGGATGGCAGTCAATGGCAACAGTCGTTGAGCCTCGAACAGGCCGCCAACGGCAAGGGCCTGCATCGTCATTGGGCAAAACAGAAAATCGATAGCCTGATGGACAGTGGGCTGACCGGCCAGATTGATGATGACGCGCGCCAGCATGTGATCCGTTTGGGGCTGGAACATCAGTTGATGACAAAGTACACCAGCTTCCTGGCCCAGGACAAAACCCCGTCCAGACCGTCTCAGGAGGCGCTGGAAACCGACAGCGTGCCCACACTGCTGCCCGCCGGGAGCCAGGGCACGATGTTGCGATACCCCCAGACTGCAACCATGTCTCCACTGCTGATCGCCATTGGCCTGATTGGGCTGATGTTCTCGGCCGCGATCACGCTCCTGAAGCGGAGGGTATACCCATGAACCGATTGATTCTCCTGTTGGCGACGACGTTCGCGACTGTCCTGGCGGTCGGCCTGTGGATTCCGTTCAAGGCCCTGGTGGCGCAGGAGCTTCTGGAGCTGGCCTGGGCTGAAAGCCAGGCGCGGCAGCAGGAAACCCGGCCCTGGCCCTGGGCAGACACCTGGCCAGTGGCCCGCCTGATGGTGCCTGAAACCGGCCAGTCACTGATCGTGCTGGACGGCGCGCACGGTGAAAGCCTGGCCTTTGGGCCGGGGCAGGTGGTGGGCAACGACGGCCGGGCGGGCCCGGTAGTAATTGCGGGCCACCGCGATACGCATTTCCGGGGGCTACAGCATCTGGAAACCGGCAGCCGGGTAAAGTTGCAGGATCGCGATGGCGACTGGCGTTCATTCCGGGTGGACCGTATTCGCGTTGTCGATAGCCGGCACGAGCAAATCAATACCGCACAACTGCCCAGGGATTCGCTGTTGCTGGTGACCTGTTATCCCTTCGATGGCCTTGAGAACAACGGTCCGCTACGCTATGTGGTGGAGGCCACAGCCGAGCCCCTGGTGACGGCCAATAAAGCCGATAACGCCCTGGCCCGGGAGGCTGTTGCCGGAACCTGATTTTGGCGTACACTTGTGCGCCAAAAATTGCATCAGGGTTGTCGTTAATGGGAATGCCAAGAAAACTGCTGGCCTGGCTGATGGTGCCGGTCATCTGTCTGTTTGCACTGGTTCTGTATGTCGCCCGGCCATTCAATCCGGACAACAACCGCTTGCTGGCACGAACGATTGCCCGCGTCGGTCGTTTGCTCCTGGGCATGGAGCGCCCTCTGGAAGGGGCCGACAACATGCCGCAGGACCGGCCCACGGTCGTTATTGCCAATCACCAGCACAACGATGACCTGTTCGTGATGGGGGATTTGCTGCCGCCCCGCACCGTCACGGTAGGCAAGTCGTCGCTGATATGGATCCCGTTTTTTGGCCAGGTGTTCTGGCTCGGAGGCAATGTCATCCTCAACCGGGGACGCTCCCACAAGGCTGTTGCGGTGATGCAGGCGACCAGCGAAGCGATCAGCCGTGACCGCAAGAGCCTCTGGGTCTTTCCAGAGGGCACCCGCAGCCGCGGCCGGGGCCTGCAATCATTCAAGAAAGGGGCTTTTCACGCCGCCATTGCCTCCGGTGCGCCCATCACCATGGTCTGCGCCAGCCAGTACTATGATCGTACCCTGGGGTGGTCCGGCCGTCGCGAACCGGTGGCTATCCGGGTGCTTCCGCCGGTTGAAACCGCAGGGCTCACGGTTGCGGATATTCCCCAGTTGATGGCCCAGTGCCGCCAGCAAATGGAAGCGGCCATCGCAGACCTCGAACGTACCGCCTGAACGTGTCCCACGAAACTGCCTGCCTCCCTGCGGAAGTGCTTGAAGCGCCGGGTAAAACAGGGCAGTCTTTCGGGGACTGTTTCGCTGCTCGGAGATGCATGCAATGAATCTGATTCTGTTCCTGATTATTGGTGGTGTGGCCGGTTGGCTGGCCGGCCTGATCATGAAGGGCCGAGGCTTCGGCGTACTGGCTAACATCGGTATCGGTATTGTCGGGTCCGTTCTGGGCGGTTTCGTTTTCCGCCTGCTGGGCCTGGCTGCGCAGGGCGCCATTGGTGAACTGGTTACCGCCACAGTGGGTGCCGTGTTGCTGCTGGCGGTTGTCAGCGCGATCAAGAAGGCCTGATCATGATCGTACCTGTCTCTGCCGTTTTCGCAGCCGTTCTCGGGCTGTTGCTGCTGGTGTTGTCGGGAATGGTTTCCCGTTTCCGCCTGAAATATAAAAAGAGCCTGGGTGTCACCGACGACCGGGACTTCCAGGCGGCTGTCCGCGCCCAGGCGAACCTGGTGGAATACGCCCCCTTGGGGCTGGTGATGCTTGCGATTGCCGAGTTGAACGGTGTTCCCAGCGGGCTGGTGTACTGGACCGGAATGGCCTTTGTGGTGGGGCGTGTGTTGCATGCCTTCGGCATGATCAATGGCCGGGGCGGCCCCCATATTGCCCGTATGGCAGGCATTCTGTTGACCTGGATTGGCATCCTCGCCATTGCCGTGTTGCTACTCTGGAACGTGTTCCAGGTTTACGGCTGAGTCTCCTGCGGGGGCGACGCAGCCCCCGGATCTTCTATTTGCAAGGCCGGGCTCCTAGAGCGCCCGCGCCATTTCCATGGTGACGTATTCCAGTTCCAGCCGGCGGTTGGCGGCGTGGTCTTCCGGCCGCGCCAGCGGGCGATCGCTGCCCCAGCCGCTCACCAGAATCTGGCTTTCCCTGACGCCCTCGCGAATCAGTACTTTCGCCGCGCTGCTGGCCCGCAGGCGGGACAGGAAATGGTTGTATTCACTAACGCCGAAATTATCGGCATGGCCATGGATTCGCACCGTAGCGCCCGGGTTGTGTCGCAGGTAGAGCGCGTGCTGGCGCAGGATGGTCAGGTCCTGCTCATCCAGTCGATGCTTGTTGAAACCGTAGTGGAACCGCAGCCGGTGTGGTTTGCGGGGTGTGCTGTCCGATGCCAGTGAGGGCATCGGCAGGCCTGATTCGATGGCCGCTCTGGCAAGTAGATCCGGATTGTCCAGTATGAGTACAGTCATGGCAGTTTCCTTGGTTGCACGTCCTGTTTTTCTTGTTGTCCCGGCAACTATTGGCTGTGGCCGGGACAACGGCAATTG
Source organism: Marinobacter sp. UBA3604 (assembly GCF_002375325.1). NCBI lineage: Bacteria > Pseudomonadati > Pseudomonadota > Gammaproteobacteria > Pseudomonadales > Marinobacteraceae > Marinobacter > Marinobacter sp. UBA3604. Next base: position 26,758 of record NZ_DFMB01000001.1, on the reverse strand, counting down.
GCGATTGGTCGAAACCCATACTCCGTGCTCGTTTCGAGCATCGTGCGATTCGCCCCTTTGCGGCTGCCCTGATTGAATGTCATTTGTATGACCATCGTGTGACAACCGCAGAGTAGCCTGTTTGTGGTGCCGCGCACAGTTTGTTTTGCCCGTGGCCGGCTAAACCGCTTCAGGATTCATTACAACGCGAAAAACTGGCCATGCTGTGGTAAAAAGCACCTCTCAAGAGACAAATTATGATGAATTGTGACGGCCCATGCTGATTATCCCCGCCGAAAACACCGTGAACTGGAAGCGCCCACCCTGGGTTACCCTCGGGCTGATCACGACTTGCCTGCTGGTATTCTTCTTTTACCAGGGCGACGACAACCGGCTGATTGAAGAAGCGGTTGAGCAGTATCTGGAATCGGACCTGAAGTCTTTGGAAGCCCCGGTATACGAGGACTACCTCGAGCGCCAGATTGAGTTTGAAGACAATCAGAATCGGGTCTACGACCTGCAGAACTTCCAGCAACTGCAAGAAGAGGGCGGGGACTTGTGGGTTGCCTACAGCCTGCTGGCGGACCATGAGTTTTACCAGTACATGCTGCAGAACCGGGACAGGCTCTGGGCGCCGGCCGAGCGCCGCCTATGGCTGAAGCAGCGGGGGGACATTCAGACCCAACTGATGGACAGGCTCAGCGCCAATCAGCTGGGGCTGGTGCCAGCGGAATTTTCCCTCTACACGCTGATTACCTACCAATTCCTCCACGGCGGCTGGGGCCATATTATTGGCAACCTGGTGTTCCTGTTCCTGCTGGGGTTCACCGTCGAGAAGGCCCTGGGGGCAGGGCGTTTCCTGCTGGCATACCTGTTGTGTGGCGCTCTGTCGGGTGTGGTGTTCACCGCGTTTTCCATGGGCAGTCACATACCCCTGGTGGGTGCATCCGGGTCTATCTCCGGGCTCATGGGCATGTACGTGGCCATCTACGGGTTGCAGAGAATCCGCTTCTTCTATTTCGTTGGTGTGTACTTCAATTATTTTCGCGCCCCGGCGTTGGCGATCCTGCCCGTGTGGTTGGGCAAGGAAATCTACGATTACTGGTTCGCCGGAGCCACGGGCATTGCCTACATGGCCCACGCGGGTGGCCTGGTGGCCGGCGCGGGTATGGTCTGGCTGCTGGGCAAGAGCTGGTTGCAGGTGAAGGAAGAGTTTTTCGAACCAGAGGAAGATGAGCAGGACGAACGTTTCACCACCGGCTACAGCCAGGCCATGGCCAGCCTCGGCCGCATGGATTTCGACCTGGCCCGGCGCCAGTTCGAGGCGCTGAGAGAGCACTACCCGGACCGCACTATCCTGTTGGAGCACTTATATCAGCTGGCGAAACTGCGCCCGGACCTGCCGCAATACCGCGAGCGGACGCAGGAATTGATGAACGAGTCCCTTAGCCGGCGCCAGCCCGAGCGGATGGTCGAAATCTGGCAGGAGTACCTGGGCAAAGGCGAGGGCCATGCCCCGCTCGACGCAGAGGACCACAACCGGGTGTTGTTCACCTGCCTTCGTAATGACGACCTGAAAGCCGCGGAGAAAGCCTTCGAACGCCTGCGCAGTGCCGGTGATCAGCTCCTGGCCAGCGAAGCCTGCCGCTTGCTGGCCGAGGAGTTCGAAAAGCGCGAGATGACGCCCAAGGCTCGCCACTACAGGCAGTTGTTACAAGAAGGCTAGCTCACGGTTGGACGGCCGATTGTTGGGGAGACTTTTCCAAAACACGCTGTGAATACATCCATGTACGCTCGGCTCCGCCATCCATGGCTACGCACGGTTTTGGAAAAGCCTCCCCAACAATCAGCCTTACTCCTGAACTGCGAAAGAAGCCTTCGGGCCTTTCAATGGCTCCCGGTTCTCAACCTGCTGCAGGTACACATCGACCTGCTCGTGCAAAGGATGGTTCAGACAGCGTTTCTTGACGAAATTCAGGAACGCCGACGCTTTTTCCCACTGCCCCAGACCATTCGCCAGCGCCTGAGCGACCAGCAGATAGGCCGGTGCCAGTTCCTCGCTGTCCGGGAAACGCTTGTGGAAGTCCTGCAGTAACTTCAGCGCCGGTTTGAAATGCCCGCGCTGATACAGGCAACGGGCGCAGCGCACTGACAGCTCGGGGTCCTCCAGCCGGAACCCTGGCTCCACAGTTTCTATAGCCGCCAACAACGCCGCTATACCCTCGCCGTCGTTCCGTTCCGCCAGCATGTTCAGCAATCGGGGGTGATACCGATACAGCTCCGGAATATCATTGCGGACGGTCAGCAGCTGATGCAACTGCCCTAACCGAAAGGCGTTCTGGGAATCCCGTTTCAGGGCTTCCTTGAGCATCGACTGGACCCGGTCGTAGTTGCCGTCCTTCAGATTCATGTCAATGTCGGCGTCAAACCGATGGGTGCGGTCGCGGTTCTGCATTTCGCCGGCGTTTTCGTCATCCTGCAGATCGCTGGCAAAGCCCAGCTCCTCCTGGTACTGGAACAGCAGGTAACCCAGCATGTGGAACAGGATCAGCGTAAAGGTGCTGTTGAGAAAACCCGCCAGTGTACGGGCAACACCCGGAGCGAAGTGGGTGAGGGCGAAATCCTGGGCTGCCCCGGACGCCAGGGTCAGCAGGATCAGGTAGCCATACAGCAGGAAATAGGGCGTGCCGATGCGCGAGATCAGCACCGCCAGGTTCATGGGGTTCACCGCGGCCATGACCGAGCGCTCCATGGCCAGCACCATGATGCTGGCGGGCAGGGCCAGTATCACGAAGGCCACGGCCAGGAACATCAACAGCGGCCCGCCAACCATGGCAGCGGCCGCTACCATGCCGCCCATAAGCGCAAACACCAGTAGCTGCAGGATCACAATGTCAAACCCGCTGCCGGTAAATGCCACTGCTACCGGAGGCGGTTTCATATGACCCTCGGCGGTGTGGCTGATAACGGCATAGGTATACTTCAGCAGTGCCAGGGCCAGCACCAGCGTGATGATCAGGCCGATGAGATTGCCGCTGACGACCAAGGGCACCAGCGTACAAATGGCAATAACCATCAGCGGATCGGTGTGGAACGGGTAGCGGAAGAAAGCACCGATCCGGTTCCAGAATGGCACGGCCTCCGTGGCGGCACCGAGATAGCGCATGGCACGGCTGCAGTGGGGGCACAAGGCGTGTTGTTTTCGAGTGTCCGCATCCGGCATGCAACGGGTGCAGTAGTGTATCTGGCAGTCACCGCAATGCCATTTTGCGGGTTCGCCGGGGTGGTAATGGCAGTCGTGTTTCACTAGTCGCATCTTCTAATCAATTTTAGCCCACATGATTACAGATACTGGGTTTGTGGGCCAGGACACTGCGGATACCACATCAAAAAACAGCCTTACACCTGCAAAAGAAATCTTGGAGCTAATTTCAGTCGTGATTTTGTGCTATAAAGTGTACCGAAAAAATACAGCACTTAGTTTATTAAGCAGCTCGGTATGTCAATGGAATGAAATGTGTCTCATATGGAAAATGGAGTAGTTTATGTTTAATAAAGGACTATCTACCGTCGGCCTTTCTTTGTTACTGGCCCTCACTGTCACAGGCTGTGGTGGCTCGTCTAGTGATAGCTCCCCTGACGAAGGTGGCAGCGACCAACCTCCTGTTCAACAAGAGATCGATGTAAGTGGCGTTGTTCGTGATTACTACACGGGAGAGCCAGTTCCAGGTGCTTCTGTTGATATTACGTCTGCCGATGGCACCAAGGTGGCAGGCAGTGCGGGCGAGGACGGTCGTTTTACTTTGTCTGTGAATAGGGGGATTGCCAGGATATCTGTCAATGCTGATGCAGATGGCTATGCGGAATCCTCCAGTATTGCCTCAACGCTTGACAACGTTGAACCTACGGGACTTGAACTCTCACTGTTACCAGCGAATAGCATACAGACATTCTCTGCTTCCACTAGTACTAACCTTCCGGTTGACGAGCTGAATGTCGTGGAGCTCGGTGCCAATGCATTTGTGCTCCCGGATGGGACTGTCTATTCCGGGGATGTGGATGCTGAGATAACGATTGTTGATCCCACATCCGATCCAAGTGTTATGCCTGGTGGCTATGAGGCGGTCGGTGCAGACGGTACCGAGGGGTTGATGGAGTCCTGGGGAGCAATAACTGCCAACTTTGAGTCCGAAAGTGGCGAAAACCTCCAGCTCGGCCAGGGCCAAATCGCAACCATCCGAATTCCACTAGCGCAGGGCAGGGCTGCGGCTACCTCACCTGCAACCATACCTCTATTCTATTACGATGATCAGGAAGGCGTTTGGCGGGAAGAAGGCGCTGCAACGTTGGTCACAGAGAATGGCATAAGCTTCTATCAAGGTACCGTAGAGCACTTCACAACATGGAATGCGGACTACCTGTATGAGTCCGTGGACGTCATCGGTCGAGTAGTCGACGAAAGTGGAGACCCTGTAGCTGATGCCCTGGTGACGTCTCAGGGGCAGGATTATATCGGTAGCTCTAGCGTTCGAACGGCCAATGACGGCACGTTTCACCTTCCGGTGCGCCCGAATTCCGATGTGTTGATCGCGGCTTCCAGAAATGGGTTGTCCAACACAACCTCGATTTCCGTGGGTGATACCGACTTTGAACTTGGCAACGATATTGTCCTGTCCGAAGCGGCGGTGTCGATTACGTTGACCTGGGGCGAGAATCCTGAAGATCTGGACACTCATTTTTTTGGCCCGGAGAATGAAAATGGTTCCAGCGAGTTCGAAGTCTATTACGGCAATCAGTCTGTGTCCGTTAATGGAACTCTCATCAACCTTGACGTCGACGATACCACTAGCTTTGGTCCGGAAGTGACCACTGTTCCCCGTTTTCCATACCCAGGTACCTATCGCTATCTGGTTTATCTATTTAGCGGAAGCGGGACGATTGAGGACTCGCCTGCCCGTGTAGAAGTTTCTATCGGAGGGGAAACCAGCGTTTTCTCGCCAACCCAGGCTCAGGGGACGGCTACCGATTGGTGGGCTGTTGTGAATTTCGTAGTAGACTCCGAGTTCAATGTCACCTTGCAACCAGTGCAGGAGTGGCGCGATTTCGGTGCTAACCCGGCGCAGGCGACGGTCAGCCCTTCGGCGCTGGGTGTTATGGAAGGCAACGAAAATCCAGCTAAGGCACAGGTTGAGCGTAAATACTATGCTCGTTGATTAAGCCGAGAAGAACTGTAAAAGGGCCCGGGTGAGGCCCTTTTTTATTCGTACCTATCGGTATTGTTGATTTCGCACTCGTCACGCGGGCGTTTTGCTTCAACTGCCTGCTATTCTGCCTCCGCAGCCTCCAAAACAAACCTACACCGCCACATTTTACGTACATAGCGCGGCGTCGAAGTAAAACCCTTATTGTTCCGCGGGGATCCATCATTCCAAATCGGAGTCGTCTTGAAGGCACCAGTAAGAGAATCTGATCAGCACCCGAGCGCTGTAGAGCCATATCAGTACAATTGGGCACATATCTTCGTACTTGCATTGAAGCACCGGCCCCGTCTGGTCCGCGCTAATCTGCTCGCCATACTGGCCACGGTGGTCAGCGTGCCTATTCCCCTGCTGTTGCCGGTACTGGTGGACGAAGTGCTGCTTGATGAGGCCGGCCCGGTGCTGCCCGTGATGCAGGCGATGCTGCCCGAAGCATGGCACCTGCCGGTGGTTTACATCGGCCTGATGGTGGTAGCAGCGTTTCTGCTAAGGTCGTTGTCGCTCACCTTCAACGTGCTCCAGTCCCGTGAGTTCTCCAAGATTTCCAAGGATGTGGTGTTTCGTATCCGTTCCCGGCTGCTGGGTCGGCTGCAGCGGGTGGCCATGTCGGAGTACGAAACCCGTGGCTCGGGCGGCATCACCAGTCATTTTATTACCGACCTGGATACCATCGACCAGTTCCTGGGTACCACCATCAGCCGTTTCCTGGTGGCGAGCCTGACCGTCACCGGAACCGCCATCGTGCTGATGTGGGTTCACTGGCAATTGGGACTGCTGATCCTGCTGTTCAATCCGCTGGTGATTTTCGCCACCATGCTCATTGGCAAACGGGTCAAGGAACTCAAACGCCAGGAGAATAGCGCCTACGAGGACTTCCAGGGTGACCTGACGGAAACTCTGGACGCGATCCACCAGCTCAGGGCGGCTAACCGGGAACAGCACTACCTGCGCCAGCTGATCAGCCGCGCCCGCACGGTTCGCGACCATGCCATACAGTTTGAATGGCGCAGCGACGCCGCCACCCGCGCCAGCTTTGCGCTGTTCCAGTTTGGTGTCGACACCTTCCGCGCGGCGGCGATGGTGACGGTCCTGTTCAGCGACCTGAGCATCGGCATGATGTTCGCCATCTTTGGCTACCTGTGGTTTATGCTCACGCCGGTACAGGAAATGCTGAATATGCAGTACGCCTGGTTCGCCGCCAATGCGGCGTTGGGGCGAATCAACCGCTTGCTGGAACTGGAGGAGGAGCCCCGTTACCTGGCGCTGGAAAACCCCTTCAGGGATCGTCACACCGTTGGCCTGACTCTGAAGGACATCCACTTCAGCTACGGTGAGGAATCCGTGCTCAAGGGCATTGACCTCCACCTTGAACCGGGAGAGAAAGTCGCGGTTGTGGGCGCCAGTGGCGGCGGAAAATCCACTCTGGTACAGGTCATTCTGGGCATGTACACACCGCAGCAGGGGCAGGTGCTGCTGGGTGGTGTGCCGGTCCAGCGCATCGGGCTCCCCTGTCTGCGGGAGAACGTGGCCACCGTGCTGCAGCACCCGGCCCTGTTCAACGACACCGTGCGACAGAACCTCACCCTGGGCCGGGACAAGATCGACGCCGAATTGTGGCAGGCCCTGGCGATCGCGCAACTGGACGGGACCGTGGCGGACATGCCTCAGCAACTGGATACCATGATTGGCCGTCAGGGGGTGCGTTTGTCCGGTGGCCAGCGCCAGCGGCTGGCCATTGCCCGCATGGTGTTGTCGGATCCCTCCGTGGTGATCCTGGATGAGGCCACCTCCGCCCTGGACGCCGAAACCGAGTTTCAGCTGCATCAGGATCTGGAGGCTTTCCTGCGTCAACGCACCACCCTGATCATTGCCCATCGTCTGAGTGCCGTAAAACAGGCCGACCGTGTTTACGTTTTCGAGGACGGCTTCATCACCGAGGAAGGGCATCATGATGAGCTGATCGCCCGCCAGGGGCTCTACGCTCAGCTTTATGGAGATCGGCAGGCCTGAGGAGGGTAGGGGTATTCACCGCCGCAATACTGAACATTCACGGAACCGCAGTTGAAGTCTGGTCAATCGGTGCAATAGTTATAGGAGACTTTCAAAATCAGGGTCTTTGCATCAGTCTATTGCCATCCGCGGTCAGTACGCTGATGCAAAGGCTACTGCTAAGCCTTCCGAAATCTTCGGATCATCAAAAGGAGGCACCTCATGTCGAAACAAAGCCTGAGTAAAGACAGTCTCAATACCCTTTCCAGCCTGGAGGCTGGCGGCAAGACCTATCACTATTACAGCCTGCCCAAGGCTGCCGACACCCTTGGCAACATCGACAAGTTGCCGTTTTCCCTGAAGGTGTTGCTGGAAAATCTGCTGCGCAACGAAGATGACGCCACCGTGGACCGGGGCCATATCGATGCGATGGTTCAGTGGATGAAAGACCGGAAATCCGATACCGAAATCCAGTTTCGTCCCGCCCGTGTACTGATGCAGGACTTCACCGGTGTGCCCGGTGTGGTGGATCTGGCGGCCATGCGGGAAGCGGTCAAGTCAGCCGGCAAGGACCCGGCAATGATCAATCCGCTGTCGCCGGTGGATCTGGTGATCGACCACTCGGTGATGGTGGACAAGTATGGTGACCCATCAGCCTTCAAGGACAACGTTACCATCGAGATGGAACGCAATCAGGAACGCTATGAGTTCCTGCGTTGGGGCCAGCAGGCGTTCGACAATTTCCGCGTGGTGCCGCCTGGGACCGGTATCTGTCACCAGGTGAACCTGGAGTACCTGGGTAAGACCGTGTGGAGCAAGGACCAGGACGGAAAAACCATCGCCTATCCGGATACCCTGGTGGGCACAGACTCCCACACCACCATGATCAACGGCCTTGGCATCCTCGGCTGGGGTGTGGGTGGTATCGAAGCGGAAGCGGCCATGCTGGGCCAGCCTGTGTCCATGCTGATTCCGGAAGTGGTCGGCTTCAAGATTACCGGCAAGCTGCGCGAAGGCATTACCGCAACGGATCTGGTACTGACCGTCACCGAAATGCTGCGCAAGAAAGGTGTCGTGGGTAAGTTCGTGGAATTCTACGGTGACGGCCTGAAAGACATGCCCGTCGCGGACCGTGCCACCATTGCCAACATGGCGCCGGAATACGGGGCTACCTGTGGTTTCTTCCCGGTGGACGAGCAAACCATCAAATACATGCAGCTGACCGGCCGCGAAGACGACCAGCTTGAGCTGGTGGAGGCCTATGCGAAGGCCCAGGGCCTCTGGCGCAAGCCCGGCCAGGAGCCGGTGTACACCGACACCCTGGAACTTGATATGGGTGACGTCGAGGCCAGCCTCGCCGGCCCCAAGCGCCCGCAGGACCGGGTTGCCCTGAAGAACATGAAGGCCTCGTTTGAACTGCTGATGGAAACCGCCGAAGGCCCGTCAGAGTCCCGCGAAGGCAAACTGGAATCGGAAGGCGGGCAGACCGCCGTTGGTGTCCAGGACAGCTACGAACACGCCGCCAGTCAGCCGCTGGAAATGAACGGTGAAAAGACACGGCTGGACCCCGGCGCGGTGGTCATCGCAGCAATCACCTCCTGCACCAATACGTCCAACCCCAGCGTGATGATGGCTGCGGGCCTGATTGCCCAGAAAGCGGTCGCAAGGGGGCTGGATACCAAACCCTGGGTGAAAACCTCCCTGGCACCGGGCTCCAAGGTGGTGACCGATTACCTGAAGGTGGGTGGTTTCCAGGACGACCTCAACAAGCTTGGTTTCAACCTGGTGGGTTATGGTTGCACCACCTGTATCGGTAACTCCGGCCCGTTGCCGGATGCCGTTGAGAAGGCCATTGCCGATGGTGATCTTACCGTGGCCTCGGTGCTTTCCGGTAACCGTAACTTCGAGGGTCGGGTGCACCCACTGGTGAAAACCAACTGGTTGGCCTCACCACCGCTGGTAGTGGCCTATGCCTTGGCAGGCAACGTGCGCCTGGACCTTTCCAAGGATCCTCTGGGCGAAGACAAAAACGGGAAGCCTGTGTACCTGAAGGACCTGTGGCCGAGCCAGCAGGAGATTGCCGAAGCGGTCGAAAAGGTGAAAACCGACATGTTCCATAAGGAGTATGCGGAAGTCTTTGACGGCGATGCCACCTGGAAGGCCATCAAGGTACCGGAAAGCAAGGTTTACGAGTGGTCCGACAAGTCCACCTACATCCAGCACCCGCCGTTCTTCCAGGGCCTGAAGGAAGAGCCGGACGCCATCGATGATATCAAGGACGCGAACATTCTGGCGCTGTTGGGTGACTCCGTCACCACCGACCATATTTCACCGGCCGGGTCGTTCAAAGCCGACAGCCCGGCGGGTAAATACCTGCAGGAGCGGGGAGTGGAACCGAAAGATTTCAACTCCTACGGTTCGCGCCGGGGCAATCACGAGGTGATGATGCGTGGCACCTTCGCCAACGTGCGCATCCGGAACGAGATGCTGGACGGCGTTGAGGGTGGATTCACCAAACACATCCCCACCGGCGAGCAGATGCCGATCTACGATGCGGCCATGAAGTATCAGGAAGAGGACACCCCCCTGGTGGTCATTGCCGGCAAGGAATACGGCACTGGCTCCAGCCGTGACTGGGCTGCGAAAGGTACCCGCTTGCTGGGCGTGAAGGCCGTGGTTGCTGAGTCCTACGAGCGTATCCACCGCTCCAACCTGATCGGTATGGGCGTGATGCCGCTGCAGTTCAAGGACGGGGTCGACCGCAAGAGCCTGAAGCTGACGGGCGAGGAAACCATCAGCATCAAGGGCCTGTCCGGTGACATCAAGCCGGGTCAGACACTCGAAATGACGGTGACCTATCCGGACGGCAAGACCGAGACCTGTGAACTGCTGTCCCGGATCGACACCGCCAACGAAGCGGTTTATTACCGCCACGGCGGTATCCTGCACTACGTCGTGCGGGAGATGCTCAAGTCGGCGTGACTGTTTGGTCTGGCGTTGGTCTGGCAGGGCAACCTGCCGGGCCTCTCAATACTCAGTTACCCATTACCCCGCCACTGGCAGTTCCAGCCAGAACGTAGCCCCCTCGCCCGGAACGGATTCATAGTCCACCGTGCCCTTCATGCGCGCCATCAGCTCCCGTGTGATGGCCAGACCGAGCCCGGTTCCGCCACTGGCTCTTCGGTCCGACGAATCAGCTTGTGAGAACTTCTTAAAAATATGCTCCCGAAAATGCGGGGCGACGCCCTCACCATGGTCCCTGATACACAGCCGAACCGACTCTCCGCGCTGGCTGGCGAAAATGTCGACGGAGGACCCTGCCGGAGAAAACTTGATGGCGTTGGACAACAGGTTGGTGATGGCCTGGTTCAGGCGCTGACGATCCACATGAACTGTCACGGCTGGCAGTTCAGCCACCTGAAGATGAATGTCTCGCTGTTGGGCAAAGGTTGCGATGTTTTCAACACTCTCGTGAACAAGATCCTGCAGAACATGGTGTTCGCTACGGAAGGGCATTTTGCCGGCCACAAGCTTTTCCATATCGAGTAAGTCGTTGATCAGGAACGTAAGCTGCTGGCTGTTCCGATAGGCGATGTGCGCCAGTTTCGAGGCCTTCTCCGGCAGCTCGCCGACGGCATTGTTGGCCAGCAGCCCGAGGGAGCCGGAAATCGAGGTCAGTGGGGTGCGAAGCTCGTGGCTGACAGTGGAAATGAACTCGTTCTTCAGGTGGTCGACTTTCTTCCGCTCTGAAATGTCCTCGGTGATCAGCCAGACAACGGGTTCGTTGCCGTCATCGTCCAGTTGCAGCCCGTGGAGCATGACGGGGGCCAGTTCCTGCCCTGGCGTCATGAAGTAGCCTTCGAGGCCGCTGAGTCTGGCATGTTCCCGAAGGGTTTCCTGAACCCCGGGCCTGTTGGCCAGCGGCTCTCCATGGACATCAAGCGGTTGGTCGAAGAAATCCAGTGACTGGACGGACCTGCCAAACTGGTTTTCGAACGTTGGGTTTGCCCGGAGCAGTCGATTGGAGGTGACACTGAACAGCCCGATGCCCATGGGGGCCAGTTCGAAGAGTCCCCAGAGCCGCCGCTGCATTTCGCGATCCCGTGACATCAGGCTGGTGAGCCAGAAAACAGCACCGCTGACAATGACCAGCATCGCGAACAGGCTGCCACGAAATATCCAGGGCTGACTGGGGTGGTTTGGCCAGCCCCCGACTGGTTCGGCAAACACCACCCAGGTAGCGCCTCTCATGCGAATCGTGCTGGTGACTGGATCTTCCCATTGAAAGGGGCGTGTGGAGAAAAAAACCGACTGAGTGTCATTAACGTCGGCCGACGACGAGATCGCTACATTGAAGTCGTCTTGCAACCTATCCAGCCCTATCGACGAGTACAGTTTCTGAAGGTCCAGTATCACTGAAATAACCCCCCAGAAATCGCCCGAGGCCTGTTCAAATATGGGAACACGCCCCGCCAGCCCCTGCCCGCCCTGAACCAGATCAATAGGGCCGGTGAACACCACGCGGCGGGTGTTGAGCAGCATCTTGATCTGATCTTGCGACAAGCTCTGTGCGGTCAGGTCGAGACCGATCGCAGCCTCATTGCCGGCCAGTGGGTAGACATGGCGAATCACAAAATCCGGAGCCAGTCCGAGGTTGCGGAGCTCCGGAGCAAGGCTGAAGATGACCGAGGCCAGTTCCCGAAAACGTTGGGCGTCGATATCGGGTTGTACTGCGACGTTGGCGGCCAGCCCCCACACGGTCTGGATGTTCTGCAGTATGGCACTTTGCAGCTTGAGGCTTATCTCATCCGTTTTTTCCTGCCACTGCTGACGAACATCGTTGCGGTGGCTGGAAGAGCTGGATGCATCAAGGGAAACCGAGACTACAATGACCAACAGCAGAACGCCCAGCCTTGAAGCCCAGATCAAACGATGAAACACGTTAGCCCGCGTTTGTGCCGCCACTATCGATTACTCGTCACTCTCATCGGGTTTGTCACTCTCATCGGGTTTGATGTCCAGCCAGAACGTCGAGCCGTATCCCTCAGTGGATTTGAACCCCACGCCGCCGCCCATCTGCGACATGGTCTCCCGGGTAATGGCCAGCCCGAGGCCGGTACCGCCACGGCCTCGGGTGTCGGAGCTGTCAGCTTGGGCGAACTTCTCGAATATTCTGGGTCGGAAGGCTTCCGGGATGCCTGTGCCATAGTCCGTGACTTCGATGCGAAACAGACCATCATGGAGCTGTGTCAGTACAACAACTTCGGCCTTCTGGGGAGAAAACTTGATGGCGTTGGACACCAGGTTGTCGATCGCCTGGCCCAGGCGCCGGGCATCGATAACGGCTTTAGCCCAGGGGTAGTGGTTCTCAAATCGAAGTGAGACCTGCCGATCAACCGCGTAGGTTGACGCCCTGTCCAGGCTGTCCTGAATGATCGCGCTGATGTTCTCGCTCTGCATCCGCAGTTCCATTTTGCCGGAGACCAGCTTTTCCATATCCAGCAAATCGTCAATCAGATGCCTTAATTGATCGCTGTTGCGAGCTGCGATGCCCACCATGTCGTTGACCTTGTCAGGCAGGACGCCAAAAACCCCGCCCGCAATCAACCCAAGGGAACCTGATATGGACGTCAGGGGAGTTCGTAGTTCATGGCTGACGGTGGAAATGAACTCGTTTTTCATCTGGTCAACCTTATGGCGCTCTGATATATCCTCCACCAGCGACCAAACCAGTGGCTTGCCTTCTATGCGCTCGATCATGACGCCCTGAATGAGGATTGGGATCCGGACGCCATCCTTGCGTATGAATTCCTGTTCGATGGGGCCGAACTGCCCATGTTCCTCCAAATCAGCGATCGCCTGCCGGGTTTGCGCTTCGTAGTTGTCGGGAGTTACGTCCCGGTGGTTCAGCGCGATAAATTGCGAATAGGAGTAGCCTGAAAAATTCAGAAGCGCTGCGTTTACGTCAAGGTTTCGTCCGCTCCGAAAATCGGTAAGTAGTATTCCGATGGGTGACAGTTCGAAGAAAGTGCGCAGTTGTTGTTCTCGCTCCTGGAGCTCAAGCTGGGCGCGTTTGCTCTCATCAATGTCGGCAATAAATCCGTGCCAGATCGAACTGCCGTCTGGTCGCCGCTCCGGGGTTGCCCGGCCCTGGACCCATTTCCAGGGTTCTCCCGGCCTACTGACTCGATATTGGCAATCCCACACAGCCAGGGATTTCCGGGACTGGTGGATGGCTTCTTCTACGGACCCCAGGTCGTCAGGGTGTATTGTGTCGAAAGCCGCACTTGCATCATGTTCAACGTCCTTCGGAGAAAGGCCATAAATGTCGCGTATGCCCTCGCTGCAATATAGAAAGCGCGAATGGCCATCCTTTTCCTCGTGATACTGATAGAGCATGCCGGGCACGTTCTCTGATAGCTTTCGCAGCGTATCCTCATGAGAATGTTGCTGGAGGAGGGCCGCCATCCATTGCGCCAGCCACACGATAAACAGGCGGTCCAGATCCGTGAATGGTCTGGATCTTGGCGATATTGATGAGAAATTAAGGGTGCCGAAGAGCTTGCCATCGAATTCTATTGGCGCAGCAATGTAGCTCTCGAGGCCCATTTGGGCATAGCAGGACTGATTGCGGTAGCGGGAGTCCGCCATATGGCTGATCGCCAGATGGTCGCCCTTTGCCAGCATCAGCGAGCAATAGGTTTGTGCCACCGGTAGTGAAAGACCAGCCTCCAGTGGAGAGTTGTCAGGCGCTCTGAACCAGCGAATCGTGTAAACCTCGCTGGTGATCTCGCTGACGATGCCGGTTTCCAATTCAAGATGTTGGCGACCGAGATCCAGGGCCATGCCTATTTTTTGTTCCAGGGGTGCGGATGCATCCACCGTCAGGTTGTTCAGTGCACTCAGAATCCGGGTCTTCTCGAGTTGTTCCTGGCGGGATTTGCTCGCCTCGAAGTCATTGATCTCCTCATCGACACACCGGGCCAGCTCCTCGAGAAGCACACGCTGATCGTGGTCAAGCGTTCGTGGCCGGGTGTCTATGATGCAGAGGGTGCCCAGGCGATAACCGTCATGGCTGTGGAGTTGGGCGCCGGCATAGAAGCGAATGTGTGGGGGGCCGGTAACGAGCGGGTTGTCGGCGAATCGTGAATCCTCGTGGGTGTCCTCGACGATAAACAGACGATCACTGAGGATGGCGTGGCCGCAGAAGGAGATATCCCTGGGGGTCTCCCTGGCTTCCAGCCCCTGGCAGGATTTGAACCATTGCCGCTTGTCGTCGACCAGTGACACCAGGGCAATGGGGACTCCGAAGGCCAGCTTGGCCATGCGGGTAAAGCGATCGAATCGCTCTTCTGGTGACGTATCGAGCAGGTGTGTCCGCTTCAGCGCAAGAAGTCGTACCGCCTCATTGTATGGATGTTGGGGTGCTATCATGAGTCTGCTTCCTTATCAGAAACGGTCGACGATGCTTCCCCAAAAACCGGAATGTCGACCCAGAAGTGCGCTCCCTGGTTATTGTAGTAGCCAACCTCAGCATTCATCAGTTGTGCCAGTTCGGCACAAATGGCAAGCCCCAGCCCCGTGCCCTTTACCGAACGGGTGGTACCGGTTTCGGCCTGCGCGAATCGTTTGAACACGCTGTCGGCAAAGGAATCCGGTACTCCGGAGCCCTGGTCACTGACGGTTATCCGAACGCCGCCCGCTGAGTTGAGCCGGGCGCTTATAGTGACAACGCTCTCCTGGGGAGAAAATTTGATGGCGTTGCTGATGTAGTTGTCCAGAATTTGCCGTAACCGGTGCTTATCACAGAGCAGATGCGGTAACTCAGCGCTGTCTGAAACCAACCGGACGTGGTGTTCGGCGGCCATGGTGTTGTTGTCTTCAATGGCGCTATAAAGTATCGGTTGGATCGCTTCGCTTTGAATTCGCACTTTTAGGCTGCCATCCGACAACTTATTGAAGTCGAGCAAATCCGACACCAGCAGTTGCAGGCGCTCTCCGTTTCTCAGGGCAAGGCTGGCCATGTTCTGGCTTTTGTCGTTGAGCTGCCCGGTTACGCCAGAAGTGAGTAGCTTCAACGCCCCGGTAAGTGATGTGAGTGGTGTGCGAAGTTCATGGCTGACGGAAGACATGAAGTGATCCTTAAGCCGTGCCAGGTTGTCTCTTTCTTCCAGGAGCTGGTTAAAAGCGCTGGCCAGATTACTGACCTCGGGAGTGCCGGACTCACTCAGGCGCATGGCTGAGTCAGGCCGTTCTGCCATACGCCGAATCCGACCAGTCATTCGATCAAGCGGTGACATGGTGGTTCTGACCAGCAGAAAACTCAAAGCGGCGATCACAAGCGTGATCAGCAGGCTGATGTTGAAGAACTGAATAAACGATTGGCGGGCTGGCGTGGTCGCCTGTTCGTAAGGCACAGCACGGACGAACACCCATCCCAGACGCTGCAGGTGATTGGTGGCGTATATCAGTGGGAGGCCATCTTTGCTGTTGACCTGTCCGAAAGTGATGCCGGATAACGCAGCGTCCGTCAGGGCATCTTCGCCAGGAGATGGCAGGGGTTCGATATTCTGGGAGCCCTTGCCGGAATCCACGTACAGAAAGTTTTCTGTGTCGATGATTTTCTCGATACCCTGTGATTCAGCAAAGCCTTTGCGTCGGTTTTCTGGTAACAGGCTGGTCTTGCCCAGGTCCAGGGTGCCACCTGCGAAGCCAAGTAGATCCCCGTCGTCGGTTTCGATGGGCGCCAGAAATGATAGCAGGGGCCTACCTGTGGTCCTTCCGATGATGGGCTTGCTGACAATGGGCCGTCGAGTTTCCACGGCCTCCTGGAAGTGGGGGCGATCCAGGTAGCAGGTCCCAATACGATTTGGAACGTGCACATTTTCCGCTACGGCACAGCCTTTGTCGTCGAATATGAGAAGCGCCGCCGGGAACAGGTCCTGAAGCGTCGTCTGGCGGGCCAGTGCTGCATTGAGATCAGACTGATCCGCAAGGCGGTCGTCGGCAGCAAGCTGCGACGCAAACGCTGACAGAGAGTTCAAACTGAGCTGCAGCCTCTGGTTGACGCGCTCGGAGGCTCTCTCAGCCTCGATAATCTGGCGTTGAGTGAGCAGATCTTCGAAGTCCTGCACCAGAGCCTGGTAAGCGATCGCAATAACGGCGGACACAGTTGCAAGGCTGCCGATGACGATGATGATGGCCACCCGGCTGCTAAGTGAAAGCGATTTGCGCGGCCGCAATGAAATTCCCCACTGTTGCGTTTTGACGGATAATGTTCTGTGATGAAAGAAGGTTAGCTCAATTGACGCGTTTATATTAGCAAAAACTCAAAGCCTGAGATTTCTTATGGGAAAGGATCCAAAAGCGGATATCGCCGACAAACTCGCGCAATTGCGACTCAGCTTTCGTGGTAAGGCGGAGGGAGAACTCGATCAGTTAAGCGAAGTTGCTTCAAGGATAACCGGGGGTGATCAGGAGCAGCGACTGCTGCGTGAAGACGTGATGTCGGCCTACCAGCTCCTTCATCGTCTGGCCGGTTCCGCGGGAACCTTCGGGTATGCGGCGTTGGGAGCGGAGGCGCGTAGGTTGGAGCAACGCCTTAAACCATTGGTGGAAAAATATCCGTTGCATGATGACGCCAGCCCCGGCGTTCCCAGCGAGGAAATTCCACAGGTTATCGATACCCTGGCACAGGCAAGGCAACTGCGTTCTTTGCTGGATGAAACCTCGGTGCCAGCAACCCGCCGCACCAACGATCCTGAGCGCTTAAACGATCAGTACAGTCTGACGGCCTCGGATGTTCATGTTGTCCTGTGTGGGCTGTCAGAAGGTTCGCAGATTTTTCTGGAGTACGCGCTCTCAAATCACGGTTTCTCGATATCGCACCAAGAGGTTTCTACCCTCTCGTTCAGCGGGACGCCGGGGGTAACCCTTGTGGTGACCAGTGAGGACGTACTTTCCGAGGTGTCTGCAGTGCTCGATACCAAGGCCGGGAACGAGAACATATTAAAACCACCGCTAATTTGCATCGGCAGCAGGGATGATTTTAAAACCCGGTATACCCTGGCCGAGAACGGGGCAGATGCACTGATTACGGAACCGGTTGATGCCACCATACTGGCGGACAATATTGAGCGTTTGGTCACGGAGCGGAGCCGAACGGTTTCCGGGAAAATACTGATTCTGGATGACGACGAAGATCTTGCAGGGCACTACCAAGCGGTTCTTGAAGGAGCGGGTTTTGTCGTCCGCGCCATCAGCAATCCCGAAACGGTGTTGTCGGAACTTTCGGAATTCTCCCCCGACATAATGCTGCTGGACGTTCGTATGGGGGACTACTCCGGGCCGACGGTGGCGAAGCTGGTCCGTTTTGATCCCGAATGGGTCAGCCTGCCGATTATTTACCTTTCGTCTGAGCAGGATAAGCAGGTTCAGCTTGAGGCGATGGCAAAAGAAGCGGATGAATTCCTGACCAAACCCGTATCCGACAGCTATCTTGTGCGCGCGGCTCAGATTCGCTGCTACCGCGCCCGTCAACTGAACGAGCTTCTGATACGGGACAGCCTTACAGGCCTGTTGAAGCACTCGTTCATCAAGCACGAAGTCGACAAGGAACACGCCCGGTGCAGGCGACAGTCGCGGTCTTCCGTTGTCGCCATGCTGGACCTGGATCACTTCAAGAAGGTGAATGATCAACACGGGCACAGAGTGGGTGATATTGTCATCAAGGCACTCGCAAATCTGCTCAGGCAACGTTTACGTTCCACCGACATGATCGGTCGGTACGGTGGGGAGGAGTTTGCGGTGGTTCTGCCGGAGTGTACGGTGCAGGAAGGGCAGTCGGTGCTGGCGCAGGTCTGCAAGACGTTCTCAGACCTGTCGTTCCACAATGATGGCGTCAGCCTGTCGGTGACCCTCAGCGTTGGTATTGCCGCGTTGGGTTCATTTGAGTCCGGTAGCGATGCGCTTAACGCAGCCGATCAGGCCCTATACGAGCGCAAAAAAGCGGGCCGTAACGGGGTGACCATTTTCCAGCAGGGATGAAGCGAGCGTTATGAAGGCACTTATTCTGGAAGATGACACTCTGTTGGCTGATTTGCTGGAAACGGTGGTTGGCGGGCTTTATCCCGGAATGGATGTTTTTGTAACGGCATCCGTCAAGGGAGCCTTGGCACATTGGTCCAAACACGGTGCTGACCTGATGATCATCGACTGGAACCTGCCGGATGGCTCCGGCCTTGAGGTTATTCGCGCTGCCCGCGAGAAGAGCAGCAAGGCCGCCATTGTCATGATCTCCGGTCGCGCTGACAGGGAGTCGGTTCTGAAAGCCGCGCGCTATGGCATCAATGGCTATATCAGCAAGCCGTTCAATGTGGAGATGGTGCACGAAAGGCTGACAGCACTGGTGGACCCGGCAGACTTTGATCGGGAGTCTCAACCTGATCTGGAGCACCTGCTGCAGACGTCGGTGGAGTCCGTTATTCAGCTGCCCTCCGCCGTTGATACGGCTCGGGTTCTCGAATTGATGGCACGAAAACAGGATATCTCGCCATCGCAACTCGCGGAGCGGTGGAATGGCGAGGTTGCTCTCACAACCCGCCTGCTTGATGTGGCCAATAGCGCCTCGTTCCAGAAAACCGGTGAGCCGGTTCGCAGTTTGCGTGACGGGATTGCAACCATGGGCGTGGATATGGCCTTGCGGCACGCCATGGCGATGTCACTGGATATTGGCGGCCAGTTACGCGATCCCCGTTTGGCGAAGAAAGCGACAGCCTTTCTCGAAACAGCCGAAAAGGTGGCCCAGGAGGCCGCACGGATTGCTCTGCGTATCGGGGTCGATCAATCCGCGGTGCATACGGCGGCCCTGCTCAGTCGGGTCGGCGAACTGGCGGTGCTCAAGGTGATGCAGCAGTGCCTGGATCGCAAAGGCGTGGTCTCCGATGAGCAGATTGAGGACGGGCTAAAGGCTTGGGCTCAGAATTATGGGAATCGTCTCAAAGTGCAGTGGCATCTGCCTTTGCAGTTGAGAGAGCTGATTGGGGCCGTTCACTTTTTACCGCGTGACGCCACAAGCGAGTCAAAACTGGTTATGCGTGCCTCCGCCTTGATCGCGGATGGGCAGAATCAGGACGAAGAGTGTTTGCGCTTGCTGCGCAGACTGGGTGTGGATAACCAAGACAGGGGTAAAGACGATGGCTAGCCCGGTTGGAGAGCTTCAGCGAATTCTTTATGTGGAGGACGATGCCGACATCAGGGCCGTGGCGGAGCTGGCACTGGAAACCGTTGGGGGGTTTTCAGTAAAGAGCTGCAGCTCCGGTCAGGAGGCGCTTGTTGAGGGTCCGGATTTTGACCCCGAACTGATCCTGCTGGATGTTATGATGCCGGGTATGGATGGCCCGACTACGTTTCAGGCGTTACGGGAAATTCCGGCATTGAGCGCGACACCTGTGGTGTTCATGACCGCTAAGGTGCAAACTGAAGAGGTGGCGTTCTACAGGGAATTGGGAGCGGTTGACGTGATACCCAAACCGTTCGACCCCATGACCCTTGCCGATCAGATACGTGAAATATGGACGTCCAAGGTGTGAACATGGTTGCAAAAGAATCGCCAGAGGAACTGAAACACAAGCTGAATCTGGAAACGTCCCGGATTAATTGGCATGACCTGCAGGTTTATTATGCCCGTGGCCATGTCGTGAAGGTGGTCCCGGAACTGGACCTGCTGGATGTGGCGGCAGAACTGTCAGCGGACAACAAGGCCCAGTTTGAGCGTTGGTTGGCCGATAACAAAGTGGGCGATGTCGCTCCGGATCTTGCCCGCCACTGGTATGACGAAAACACGGAACTCTGGGCAGTGGTGATTGCGCCCTGGGTGCTGGTGCAGGACAGGTCCGGGCATGTACTTCACTGAAACTCCTGGAATAAGGCCGTGAAACTGCATTACTTTCATGGGCGTGGCCCGCTACGGGCACTGGTTATGGTCCGGGAACAGCGCCGGGTTGAATTGTTCATCAAACCCGTCGGTGAGGACATCTGGGCGTTGGTGGCACTCAGTGGTTCGGTGGACGGCCAACCAGAAAAACATCGCTGCCAGGGCCCCTATCGTTCCATTTCCCAGGCGGAAGCGGTGTTGCGCAGTGTCGCGGGCGCGCTGATGGGGCAGGATTACCAGCCCCAACCCAACGACTATGTGGTCTGGTCGGTGATGGCCCAGCGCCTGGCGCGCACCATTCGAACCGATCGCGATGCCAGTGCAGGCAAGTTTCATTTTGATCCCGATCAGTACGAACCTATCGGCTGATCTTTCCCTCCCCAATACACTTTTTTCGAGGACTTCATGCTGACCGGCGCACTGCTGATCCTGGCACCGCTTTTCCTGGGGTTTGCCCTGGCACTTGAGAACCGCCATCTGATGACGGCCATTCACTACGGCGTTGAAGGGCTGGTGTACTTGATTCTGGCACTCTTGGGACTGAGCCTCGGGCAGATGGAAGGCGTTGGTGGCCAGTTGGCCAATATGGCATCCCAGGTTGCCGTGCTTGTGGTGGTACTGTTTGTGGCCAACTTGGCGGGGCTGTGGCTGTTTCACCGTTGGCAGCCGATGGCAGCGCGGGAGGATCACGTGGACCAGCCTCGTGGCTATCGTCGCCTTTTCCTGGCGGGGTTGAAGCCACTGTTGGCGGTTGTGGTGGGTGGTTTGGCCGGTTTCTACTGGCTGTCGGATATGCCCATGGCCGAAGACGTGGCGACCTGGTCGCTAATGTTGCTGCTGTTTCTGATTGGCCTGCAACTGCGCAATGCCGGCCTGTCCCTTCGTCGGCTGCTGCTCAACCGACAGGGGTTGGGCATTGCGTTAGCGCTGGCCGGGAGCTCTCTGCTCGCTGGTTTTGCAATGGTGCCCTTGCTGGACGCCGCCTGGCATGAGTCGTTGGCACTGGCGTCCGGGTTTGGCTGGTATTCCCTGTCCGGTATTGTGATTGGCGATGCCCTGGGGCCGTCCTGGGGCGGTGTTGCCTTTCTCAATGATGTGATCCGGGAGATTATTGCGCTTGCGATTATTCCGCTGTTAATTGGCCAGCGACCGGCCATGGCCATCGGCTATGGGGGGGCGACTGCCATGGACTTCACCCTGCCGGTGATCCGCAGCAGTGGCGGCCTGGATTGCGTGCCCGTGGCGATTGCGTCGGGGTTTATCCTGTCGTTCCTGTCTCCCATCCTGATGGCCGTGTTCCTGTCCATGGGAGGGTGATGTTTCAGAGCAGGAACTTTCTGACGTCGATCTTGTAGTCTTCCGGGTCCACGGAACGCAGAATCCGGTCCTGGGTACCCGGTTTCGCCAGGTTCAGGGTGTCAACGGTGATGGGCATGCGAAAACGGGTGTCATACATCACGCGCAGCACGGGCAATCGCTGGTCCTCGTCGTTGGTCTCGATGACGACACCGAGCCGGCCGCTTTCCAGAAGCACTAGTGAGCCAATGGGGTAGAGCCCCACACAACGAATAAACTCTTTCACCAGGGCGGCGTCCAGATGGCTGCCGCTCCACTCCAGCAGTTTCTTCAGGCCCTGGGTCGGGGTCATGCCCTTGTGATAGACGCGGTCTGAGGTAATGGCGTCGTACACATCGGTAATGGCCACCATACGACCGTACACGGAGATTTCCTCGCCTTTCAGACCCTCGGGGTAGCCACTGCCGTCCAGGCGCTCATGGTGCTCTGCGGCGGTGACGATGGCCAGTTCGCCAATACCCTCTGTTGCCTTGAGAATATCCCGCGAATGCCGCGCATGGGCTTTCATGACCTCAAACTCTTCTGGCGTTAGCCGTCCCGGCTTGTGGAGAATGTCGTCCGGCGTAAGGATTTTGCCGATGTCATGGAGCAGTGCACCAACAATGGTTTGGTGTAGCGCCTCCGAAGGCAGCTTGCGGTAGTTGCCAAACAGGGACATCAGCACGCTGAGATTGACCGAATGCTCCAGCAGGTAGTTGTCCTTCTCGCGGATACGGCCCAGGCAACTGAGGGCATTGGCGTTGCGCAAGATAGAGCTTTGGAGCTCGTCAGCCAGTTGGTGAATGGGGGCTATGTCGATGGCCCCTTCAAGCTTCACGCTGTTCATCAGGTTGCCGACCAGCCCCTGAGCCTGGTTGTGCACCTGCTGGGCGAACACCATTTCCTCGGCCACTGCTACCCGTTTGAAAACGCCGGGAGTCTGTTCGCCGGCGCGCTGCAGCGCGGACTCGTTGCGGCGATCGACCTCGTGGGCTGGTTCCGAATCCTGGGAATCCAAGCCCTTGGAGACATCGATGTAGACGTAGTCCACCCCCATCCGGCGGATTTTTTCAACGGTGTCCTCTTTTTTGATCACGCCGCGACGGCGCTGGGTGTTGTGAGGAATCCAGTCGTTGTTCAGGTCGGTGATGTACATGCCGACCTTGAGCGCGGAGACGGGGATGCGTTTGATCATCGCGGCTGGAAGAACATTCTCAGGCTGTTGTCATAGGTTGTAGCCAGTACGTTCTCCAGCGGTAGTTGTTTCACCTCGGCGATTTTCTCGGCAACAAATGGTATGTAGAAAGGTGCATTTTCCTTGCCGCGATAGGGAACCGGGGTCAGGAACGGTGAATCCGTCTCCAGCAGGATCTGCTCGATGGGTGCCATACGCACAATGTCACGCACGTTTTCGGCTTTGTTGAAGGTGGTGATGCCGTTAAAGCCCAGGCACCAGCCTTCGTCCAATGCGTATTGCGCCAGCCCCGGGCCTGACGTGAAACTGTGGATCACGCCGCGGCGCTTAAGAGTACCTTCGAACTCCTTCAGGATGTCGATGGTGTCGTCATCGGCCTCGCGGCTGTGGATGACCACGGGCCGGTCGGTGTCACAGGCGATCTGCAACTGGCGGCGGAACACGTCACGCTGAACGTCCCGGTCTGCGTTGTCGTAAAAGTAGTCCAGGCCAATTTCGCCCACTGCCACGATCTTGTCGTCGCCGGCGTGCGCGCGGATTTCCGCCTCGGCGGCATCGGAATACTGTTCGGCATCGTGGGGGTGTACCCCTTGCGTGCCATACACCCAGGGGGCTGTTTGGCTCAGTTCACGCACGGTAGCCAGATTGTCCGGTGACACAGCGATGGTGATCACACGTTCGATATTGACCCGCTGCGCTTCGGCCAGGGTTTCCGCCAGGGGGCGATCCTTGAGGTAATCCAGATGGCAGTGGGTTTCGATAATCGGTTGATCGAAAACGGGAATGTCGCGACGTTTCTTGCTCATTGGCGGTTACTTCACTCCATCGCAACCAAAGCGTTGGCTGCTATCCTGAGAACTTTGTCACAGTAGTTTATCAGTTTGTTCGATTGTTGACCTACATTGCTGTCATAGGGAGAAGTGCATGCACATCATTGTTGTTGGTGCCGGCGTGGTTGGCGTAACCACGGCGTACGAGCTGCAAAGCCGGGGCCATCAGGTAACCGTGCTGGAACGTCACAGCGCGGCTGGGAATGAAACCAGCAAAGGCAACGCCGCCCAGCGCTCCTATGGGGTGGTCTATCCATGGGCAGACCCATCCATGGTGTTGAAGGCCATCCCCTGGTTATTCAAGAAGGACGGCCCGCTGAAAATGTCGGTGCCGCCATCCATGGAAACCTTGCGGTTTATGTTCGCAACGCTGCGCTACGCCTGGTCGCCTGGCCTGTTTGGCCTGAACAAGCGCGCCATGATACGCCTTGGTATTCATAGCCGTGAACGCTTCCTGGCCCTTGAAAAGGAGCTTGATCTGCCGTTCGACGGCGGCCATCAGGGCCTGCTTCACCTTGCCAGCACCCCGGAAACCCTGGAAAACTACCGCGAAACCCAGCGGTTGCTCGACGAACTGGGTATCCCCTCCCGATTGCTCACTCCTGAACAGGTTCGCGAAGCAGAGCCCGGCATGATCGGGGATGGCCCACTCTACGGCGCCCTGAGCTATGACACGGATGGCATCGGTGATTGTCATCTGTTCTCCCGTGAACTGGCCAAGGCCTGCGAAACGAAGGGGGTGCAGTTCCGCTACAACACGGAAACCGAACATTTGGTGGCTGATGATCGGCGGGTAACGGGGGTGACCATCCGCAAGGACGATGGCACATCGGAAACCCTGAAGGCAGACGCTGTGGTTGTCAGTGCCGGTTGCTGGTCTGGGCATCTTACCCGTCCCCTGGGGCTTGAGTTGCCGATCTACCCGGTGAAGGGCTACAGCTTTACGGTACCCTTGAAAGACCCTGGCCGCGCGCCGGTGTCGACCATCCACGATGACAACTACAAAGTGGTCTCGACCCGTCTGGGAGAGAGACTACGCGCCTCCGGCTTTGTGGAATTGGACGACTTCAACCGCGACATTCCGGAAGCCCGGCTGGCGACCATTCGAAAGTCCGTGGAATCCCGTTATCCCGGTTGCGCCGATCTGGAGGCCGCCGAGACCTGGACCGGTTTTCGCCCCATGACTCCGGACGGTCCTGCCATCATCGGTCGAGGCCCCCGGGAGAACCTGTTCCTCAACACCGGGCACGGCACCTTTGGCTGGACCCTGTCGGCGGGCAGCGCTTCGGTGATTTCCCAGTTGATTGATGGGGAGGCGCCGTCGGTGTGCCTGGATGCTTTTCGGCCTGGGCGATTTTCCGAGTGACGTTACCTTCGGCGGCGAGTTCACATCACCGCGCTGACGCTTTTTATCGGCGCTGGCAGCGCTTGAACGATTGGCTGGCGCAGCATCGTGAGTTCTGGCAACCGGCGCCATTCGCTGACCCGAGCCCGGCCTGGACGAAGAACTGGCCGGCATTGGCGGACCGGGTTGCCCGACTCTCTGACAGCGACTGTGTGCAATGGGACGATGATCCTGTCGCGCTGGCTGAATGGGTGGCCGGGGCGTTGCCCTCTTTCCGGGAGTTCGGTGAGCTGACCGGCATTCAGCCACTTGCCGTCGAATTCGCCGATCAGAACACCTTGCCTGAAGTCCGGGCAACGGATATGCCTGGCCGTAAGCGGCTTCAGGCCGGCGCTTTTGCAAGCGCTATCCAACCCTTGAAGCACAACGTACTGGACTGGTGTTGCGGCAAGGGCCACTTGGCCAGAACCCTGGCACCCCTGTGCGGGGGTGACGTAACCGGGTTTGAATGGAACGCGACCCTGGTGGATGATGGCAACCGCCTGGCCGGAAAGTTCGGGGATGCGGTTACCCTGCAGTGCCAGGATGTCATGGCCGAGAACCTGACGATGCCGCCCGACGCTCACGGTGTTGCCCTGCACGCTTGTGGTGACCTTCATCGCAGGCTGATGCGTAAGGTGGCTGGCGAGGGCCTGCCAAGAGTGAGCGTTTCACCTTGCTGCTACCACCTGACGGAAGCGTTGGACTACCAGCCTCTTTCCAGGCGCGTCCGGGTTTCAAAAAATGGCTTGGAGCTGACCCGCAACGAGCTGCGACTGGCCGTCAGGGAAACCGTGACCGCACCGAAGCGTGTGCGTGAGCAAACCCGCAGGATCAGTCGTTGGCGTCTCGGGTTCGATGGTCTTCAAAGGCAGCTTCGCGGCGTGGATGCCTACCTGCCGGTGCCGTCGCACCCGACGCGGCTGACGAACGGCGATTTTGCCACCTTCTGTCGCTGGGCAGCCGGCAATAGGGGGCTGGAACTACCCGGGGACACAGACTTTGGTGTCTGGGAACGTCATGGCGAGCGGCGACGGCAGGAAGTGCGCCGCCACGAGCTGGTGCGCCATCTGTTCCGGCGGCCACTGGAGCTTTGGGTGGTGCTGGATTATTCAATGTTTCTTGAGGAACAGGGGTATGACGTTCGGCTGGGGACCTTCTGCGAGCGCCAGCTGACGCCCCGCAATCTGCTGATCGACGCCGAAAAAAGGTCTGTGGACTGCTAAATGGCTCAGGGCTTTCGGTACACCACGTTTTCCACGCAGCCGTCCCGAAAATACACGTAGGTCAGTTCATAAAGGGCGCCATAGTATTTCGTCTGGTATACCCAGGTTTCCTGGGGTGTGGGGTAGGTTTCCGGAGGTCGGCCAAAGGCTTTTAGGACATGCTCTTTGGTCATGCCTTTCACCACCTGTTCCCGCACCAGATAGCGCCGCAGGTCGGTGGAGTTAATAAAACGGCAGGTGTCATCACTGGTCGCCTCCTGTGTGCTTTTTTCCGGTTCTTCCACTGTTTCATCACGCTTGGGTGACGGCGGGAGGTTCTGGCCAAAATTGCCGCCAATCCGGTTGTCACGGATGGTGATTTCCTCGGAGTCTTCCCCGCAGGGCTGGTCCGAAAAGCGAGTATCACCACCGGCATCGCACCGGTAAACCTGGGGCCACGCAGCAGCGGGTATACCCCATGTGAGAATAAAGACGAACAACATTCGCTTCACGGCATTCTCTCGCGAGCATGAAATTAAGGGCGCCTGCCCGCCAATAAAAAAGGCGCCCGAAGGCGCCTCAGATTGCTGACGAACCCCGGTTATCCGGGGTTCGTTGCATTTGGGTGTTTTAAATTCAATTGGCGATG
>NZ_DFMB01000038.1:58248-65653 GCF_002375325.1 Marinobacter sp. UBA3604 | reverse complement strand
GCCTGGCGCACAACAAAAAAGCCGGCATCGGCCGGCTTCATGTCATACTTTTAGAACATGCCTTATCTTACTGATAGTAAGCATTTTCTGTGTAGGTATGATCGGTAACGTCGCGAACGGCCGTTATCTCAGGAACACGCTCTTTCAACGTCGATTCAACACCCTGCTTCAGTGTGAGACTCACCGCGCTGCAACCCTGGCAACCCCCGCCAAATCGCAGGACGGCAATGGATTCCTCGGCTACTTCCACCAGGGACACTTCGCCACCATGAGCCGCGAGGTTGGGATTGATTTCCGACGCCAGGATATACTGGATACGATCTGGCAAGGGCGCGTTCTCATCAACGTTGGGCACCTTGGCGTTAGGCGCTTTAATGGTCAGCTGCCCGCCCATCTGGTCCTTGGAGTAGTCCACAAAGGCTTCTTCCAGGAACGGCACCGAATTGTGATCGAGAAACAGCGTGAACTTGCCCAGATCAACCTGCTCGTCCGTCGGTACAATTTCGTTCGGCGGGCAGTAGGCAAGGCAGGTCTCGGCGTTCTTGGTGCCGGGCTGGGTTACAAAAATACGGACACCCATGCCCTCCACATCCTGTTTTTCGATAAGTTGTGCAAGGTAATCCCGAGCGGGATCTGTCACCGTAACCAATGCCATAGTTGCAACCCGTTTGAAAGTGTTCCTTCATTTTAAGTGAGATCGCTGCAACATGAAAGACCAAGTAAAATAGTCAGACTTTAAGCGGTCCATTGATCAACATCATGAGGGCGTGGGACGACAACCGCCATTTTTGCTATGATCGCGCGCCATTGAGACAAAAACGACTTCCGGAAGTAATTGATATGACCGACCACAACGCTCGCCTGGACCGCCTGGAACAGCTTGGCAACGCCCTGAAAGAACGCATCATCGTCCTTGATGGCGGCATGGGCACCATGATCCAGAACCTGAAACTGGACGAGGCAGCGTTCCGTGGCGACCGGTTTGCCGATTATGACCGTGAGGTTCAGGGCAATAATGACCTTTTGAACCTGACCCAGCCCGCCCTGCTCCGCAATATACACGCGGACTATCTTGACGCCGGCGCTGACATTATTGAAACCAACACCTTCAACTCCACCCAGCTGTCGCAGGCCGACTATGGTCTCGAATCGATTGCGAAGGAATTGAATATTGAAGCGGCAAAACTGGCGCGCCAAATCGCGGACGAATTCACCGCCCGCAACCCGGAGAAGCCGCGTTTCGTGGCCGGTGCGGTTGGCCCGACATCCCGCACTGCATCCATTTCACCGGATGTTAACAACCCTGGATATCGCAACGTCGATTTCCAGACCCTGGTCGACAATTATTACGAAGCGGTGGAAGGCCTTGTTCAAGGCGGCTCTGACCTTATCCTGATCGAAACCATTTTCGATACACTGAACGCCAAGGCTGCGATCTACGCCACCCAGCAGTACTTCATCGACAGTGGTATTGAGTTGCCAATCATGATTTCCGGCACTATTACCGACGCTTCAGGCCGCACCCTGTCTGGCCAGACCACCGAGGCATTCTGGAATTCCGTATCTCACGCCAGGCCTGTTTCAGTCGGTCTGAACTGCGCCCTCGGTGCCGACGCCCTGCGCCCCTACGTGGAAGAGCTCGCCAATAAATCGACGACCTACGTCAGCGCCCACCCCAATGCCGGGCTGCCGAACGAATTCGGCGAGTATGACCAGACGCCGGAAGAAATGGCGGAGATTATTGAAGGCTTTGCCCGTGACGGGTTTCTGAACATCATCGGTGGTTGCTGTGGCTCACGCCCGGACCATATCGAAGCCATCGCGGAAGCGGTTTCCAAATACCCGCCACGAAAGATACCAGAGCAGAAACCCGCGCTGAGGCTGTCCGGCCTTGAACCGTTTACGGGTGACGAGAACACCCTGTTCATCAACGTGGGTGAGCGCACAAACGTGACGGGCTCCAAGCGATTCCTGCGGCTGATCAAAGAGGAGCAGTACGAAGAGGCCCTCAGCGTCGCCCGCGACCAGGTAGAAAACGGTGCCCAGATCATCGACATCAACATGGATGAGGGCATGCTGGATTCGAAGGACGTCATGGTGACGTTCCTCAATCTGGTCGCCTCGGAACCCGACATCTCCCGCGTTCCGATCATGATTGATTCCTCCAAATGGGAGGTCATCGAAGCCGGCCTGCGCTGCATACAGGGCAAGGCAGTGGTGAACTCCATCAGCCTGAAGGAAGGCGAGGAGGAGTTCCTCAAGCGTGCCCGTGACTGCATGCGCTACGGCGCCGCCGTCGTGGTCATGGCCTTCGATGAGGACGGCCAGGCGGATACCTTTGAACGTAAAACGGAGATCTGCAAGCGCTCCTACGATCTCCTCGTCGGTATCGGCTTCACCGCCGGCGATATCATTTTCGACCCCAATATCTTCGCCATCGCCACTGGTATCGAGGAGCACAACAATTACGCGGTGGATTTCATCAACGCCAGCCGCTGGATTCGCGACAACCTGCCCCACGCGTCCATTTCCGGTGGTGTGAGCAATGTGTCGTTCTCGTTCCGCGGCAACGATGCCGTGCGCGAAGCCATCCACTCGGTATTCCTGTACCACGCCATCAAGGCCGGCATGAATATGGGCATCGTCAACCCCAGCCAACTCGTGATCTACGACGGAATTGATCCGGAGTTGAAGGAGTTGGTTGAAGACGTGGTGCTCAACCGCCGCGACGACGCCACCGACCGCTTGCTGGAAATTGCCGAGCGCTATCGCAGCAAGGGCGGCAAAACCCAGGAAGAAGATCTGGCCTGGCGCGAGTGGCCGGTTGAGAAACGAGTAGAGCACGCCCTCGTTAAAGGTATCACCAACTACATCATTGAAGACACGGAAGCCTGTCGGCAGCGTGCCGAACGCCCGATCGAAGTCATTGAAGGCCCGCTGATGGACGGGATGGGTGTGGTTGGCGACCTGTTTGGCGACGGCAAGATGTTCCTGCCCCAAGTAGTCAAAAGCGCACGCGTCATGAAGCAGGCGGTGGCCCACCTGATCCCGTATATCGAGGCCGAGAAATCCGAGGAACAGAAGGCCAAGGGCAAGATCCTGATGGCAACGGTCAAAGGTGACGTACACGACATCGGCAAGAACATCGTGGGTGTGGTTTTGCAGTGCAACAACTATGAGGTCATCGACCTCGGCGTAATGGTGCCCTGCGACAAGATCCTTGATGTGGCACAGAAGGAAGACGTCGACATCATCGGCCTCAGTGGTCTGATCACGCCGTCGCTGGATGAAATGGTCCACGTTGCCAGGGAAATGCAGCGACTGGACTTCAACATCCCGCTGATGATAGG
This sequence comes from Marinobacter sp. UBA3604, assembly GCF_002375325.1. Lineage (NCBI taxonomy): Bacteria > Pseudomonadati > Pseudomonadota > Gammaproteobacteria > Pseudomonadales > Marinobacteraceae > Marinobacter > Marinobacter sp. UBA3604. The sequence goes on along the minus strand of NZ_DFMB01000038.1, from coordinate 62,303 downwards.
CGGCGCCACCACCTCCAAGGCTCACACTGCGGTAAAGATCGAACCCCAGTACAAGAACGACATCGCCCTGTATGTATCCGACGCTTCGCGCTGCGTGAACGTTGCCTCCCAGTTGCTGAGCAAGACCGCCAAACCCGCATTGGTGGACGGTGCCCGCACCGAGTACGATGAAATTCGGGAGCGCCGTAAAAATCGGGGGGAACGCACCAAGCTGGTCTCATTGAAGGAAGCCCGGGACCGCGCCCCGGAAATCCGATTCGACGACTACCAGCCGCCGAAGCCAACCTTCACCGGTGTACGGTCCTTCGAAACCTATGATCTGAAAGAACTGGTGGACTACATCGACTGGACGCCCTTCTTTATTTCCTGGGATATGTCCGGCAAGTACCCCGCCATTTTCGATGATCCAAAGCGCGGTGAAGCCGCCAGGACGCTGTTTGATGACGGTCAAAAAATCCTTCAGCAGATGATCGACGAGAAACGCGTTTCCGCCAAGGCGGCGATCGGCTTCTGGCCCGCCAACCGCCGCGGCGACGATATTGTGCTCTATACCGACGAGACCAGGGAAAAGGAACTCACCACCCTGCACCATCTGCGACAGCAGGATGACAAGGCACCGGGCAAGCCGATGATGACGCTGTCGGATTTTGTAGCGCCGGAAGGTGACGGCCCCGTGGATTACGTGGGCGGCTTTGCTGTAACCACTGGCATCGGCGCGGAAGAGTTTTCACTGGAATTCAAGGATCGCAACGACGATTACAACGCCATCATGGTCAAGGCCCTGGCGGACCGTCTTGCGGAAGCCTTTGCCGAGCACCTGCACGAACGGGTACGGAAGGAATTCTGGGGTTATGCCGAAGACGAGGCACTCAGAAATGACGACCTGATCCGTGAACGGTACCGGGGCATCCGGCCAGCGCCCGGCTATCCCGCCTGCCCGGACCACACGGAGAAGGCCACCCTGTTCGACCTGCTCGACGCACCGGCAAACGCTGGACTGGAACTGACCGAGCACTTTGCCATGTTCCCGACTGCGGCGGTTTCCGGATGGTATTTCTCCCATCCCGAATCAAAGTATTTTGCGGTGGGTAAGATTGGCGTGGATCAGGTTGAAGACTACGCAACACGAAAGGGAATATCCAAGGCCGAAGCAGAGCGATGGCTGGCGCCCAGCCTTGCGTACGACCCGGCGGAATAATCACCGCCGGTGTCCGCCTTCACACACCAGCGGAAGCCAAGCATGACGGATAAACACGAAAACGAGCAATCACCCGACAAGCCTGCCGAGCCTGCCAAATCGGCAAAGAAAGCGAAGGCAGGACCGGGGGTTCTCAAGGTGATGCAGAGCATCCTTGCCGGCGCACTCGGCGTTCAGTCCGACAAGCGCCGTGAGGAGGATTTCTCAAGCCACAGTCCCTGGCCGTACATCATCGCCGGCATCCTGTTTACGGTCGGCTTCGTTGTTACCCTCGTGGTGGTCGTCAAGCTGGTGCTTGCCGGCCAGTAGCGATTACTGCCCGGATACCCAGACTACGGCGAAGGCAACGACCAGCATTACCAGTAAAACGGCGGCAACGGCGTCGGCCTGACTGTCGGTTCTCGCGGTCTTCTTCATACTCTTTCCTCGCTATGTCGTTATTATCTGTTTTGTCGCACACGCCTCTTTAAATCTAGGCGGGAAATTGTAATCAGTCCAGCAATATCTGGCTTTCTATATCACCTTAGTCGATAAACATATTTGGAAATAATCATTTTAAGAATAATGACACGGTGATATTCTCCCACGCAAGAAATGGCACTAAAGCCGTATTTCCAGCGTTTCAGCAGGACGTTCCACTATGTATGTTTATGACGAACACGACCGGCAGATGGCTGCCGAGCGCGTTGCACAATTCCGTGACCAGACCGAGAGAGCATTGGCTGGCGAGCTGAGCGAAGACGAGTTTCTTCCACTGCGACTTCAGAACGGATTGTATGTACAGCGTCTTGCCCCGATGTTGCGCATCGCGGTTCCGTACGGAATGCTCCGTTCTACCCAGCTTCGCCGCCTGGCACGCATAACCCGTGACTATGACAAAGGTTATGCGCACTTTACAACCCGCCAGAACGTTCAGCTCAACTGGCCGGAAATCGAAGACGTACCGGATATCCTGGCCGAGTTGGCGGAAGTGGAAATGCACGCCAACCAGACCAGCGGCAACTGCATTCGCAACACCACCACGGATCAGTTTTCCGGTGTGCAGGCTGACGAGATCACCGACCCGCGCCCTTACTGCGAAATCATCCGCCAGTGGTCTACCTTCCACCCGGAATTCGCTTTTCTGCCGCGCAAATTCAAAGTGGCCGTCAACGCCTCCGAACATACCGACCGCGCTGCTATCCAGGTGCATGATATCGGCCTGCAGATGGTCCGCAATGATCAGGGTGAACTCGGCTTCCGTGTTCACGTGGGCGGCGGTCTTGGACGTACGCCGATGGTAGGCCCGGTTATCCGTGACTTCCTGCCGGAGCTGGACCTGCTCACATATCTTGAAGCCGTGCTGCGTGTTTACAACCGTTACGGTCGCCGGGACAACAAATTCAAGGCCCGCATCAAGATTCTGGTGAAGGCGCTGACACCCGAAGGCTTTGCGGCGAAGGTGGAAGACGAATGGTCCCACATCAAGGACTCCCCCACCCGCCTGACCCAGGAAGCCATTGAGCAGTTCAAAGGGTATTTCACCGAGCCGGACTACCAGCAGGTTCCGGATGTGAAGGACGCTTTGGCGACCCAACGATTCGAGAACCGCGAGTTTGATCAGTGGATCAGCCACAACGTGGATACCCACAAGAACCCTGGCTACGCCATTGTGACACTGACCATGAAGAAAACCGGCACGCCGCCGGGCGATGTCAGTGATCGCCAACTTGAACAGATTGCCGACCTGGCGGACCAGTACAGCTTTGGTGAAGTACGGGTGACTCATCAGCAGAACGTAGTTCTGGCGGATGTCCGGAAAGACCAACTGTTTGAGCTGTGGCAAGCGATCACACCGATGGACTTTGCCACGGCGAACCTGAATACGCTGACCGATGTTATCTGCTGCCCCGGTGGCGATTACTGCGCCCTGGCGAATGCGAAGTCTATTCCCGTGGCGGAGTCCATTCAGCGCCAGTTCGATGATATGGACTACCTGTACGACATCGGCAACATTGATTTGAACATTTCCGGCTGCATGAACGCCTGTGGTCACCACCATGTGGGCAACATTGGCGTCCTTGGCGTCGACAAGAAGGGCCAGGAGTTCTACCAGATCAGCCTGGGCGGCTCCTCCCATCACGATGCCGCGATTGGCAAAATTCTCGGGCCCTCTTTTGCCCGGGAAGATATGCCGGAAGTGATGCAGAAAATCATTAATGTGTACGTCGATAACCGGACCGAGGAAGAGCCTTTCCTGGATACTTATCGCCGTATTGGCATCGAGCCATTCAAGGAGCGGGTTTATGCCTGATGTGATCACCAGTGACGGAAGTATCCGTCAGGACGATTGGGTTGTTGTGCCAAGGCCAGCAGACGGGGAGTCCCTGGATGTTCCCGAGCAACCTGCCCTGATTCCGGCCGATCTTTGGTTGGCGGGCAAGGAGCACTTTGAAGACCGTGATGACATCGGTGTATGGCTCGACAGCCATGATGAGCCGGAGATTCTGGCTGGCGTGGTCAATGAGCTGCCGGTGATTGCGGTGAACTTTCCGAAGTTCAGCGATGGCCGCGGTTACAGTATCGCGCGGCTGCTTCGGGAGCGCCTGAGCTACCGGAACGAACTTCGTGCGGTCGGTGATGTGCTTCTTGATCAGCTGCAGTTTATGAAGCGGTGCGGTTTTGACACGTACGTACTGCGCGCCGACAAGGATATCAACAAGGCAGCTCGTTGCCTGAACTTCTTTACCCAGGGGTATCAGGCGGCGACGGATACGGACGAGCCGTTGTTTCGTCGTCGGGCTTCCTGACTCTTAGTCTTTTACTCCCCAGACGAACAAAGAGGGAGCTGATTACCAAAACACGCCTCAAGACGTCC